>NZ_JAXDRQ010000058.1:0-23069 GCF_034090965.1 Absicoccus sp.
AAACGGAATACGTTCGCTATCTTTGTCAACACGCAAAATGATGAATTGTCCAGCTTTTGCGTGTTTCGCAACAAAAGGTGCTTCCACGACCAATTTGGTAACGGTAGGATTCAACACCTCTTTTTTTAGAATCTTATACATGATCATTTCCTTTCCCATACTTGATCTAAAGAAAAAGCCCCATGTATTTTGAAGGACTTTTTCAAAGAGAAGAATATTAATCAATATCTGGCATATGGCTGAGTACATAGTCTTCGGCCTGTTTTGACCAAACACCCTTTGTTTTGGCAAGGATCTGCCCTAATTCACTGGAAGCGGAAATATCCGATAAAGCGGTAAGATCCATCTTTTTATGGGTATAGATTACTTTCTTAGCCCCACCAATTTCCTTTTGATGTTCCGTTGTATAAGCAGCTTGATTCAATCCCAGAACGTGAGTCACGATCATGGATGGGTCTAACGTTCCATCTTCAATCAAACGAACAGCTTTTCGCATATCATCGGCTGTTCCCCCTGAAATTCCCATATAGTGTGTCCGAGAATAATGGATGTCATAAAAATTAATTTCCGCCATAAAGTTTTTATCTTGTGGTCCCGCAAAGAAGTCAATGCACGCATCATCAGCCGCCAATATGGAAGCTTCACTTACCGCGGATTTTCGAGCCGACATCACTAGGATATCATCATAGCCTTGACCATCGACAACTTCTTGAAGCAAGCTTACTTCATCATCTACACCTTTAGTATTCAAATAAGTGACTTCCACCCCATTTTGGCTTGGCAAAAACGATTGTGCTCGATCCAATTTATCCTGATGATGATCGGTAATCACAATGTGTTTGGGTTTCTTTTCACCATGTAGCGCATAATCAATCGCTAACATGCCCATGGGCCCCGTACCTCCTAAGATCAATAGGTTCCCACCTTTTTTTAAACCCATTTCATGTGTATGTGTACCTAAAGGAATATGATATTGTGAATCAATCGCACCAATTACACACGATAAGGGTTCAACCAATGAACCTGCAAAGAAGGTCTCTCCACGATAAGGAATCAAGCAATCCGCACGCATCACATCATCCGAAATGATGCAATAGGTCGCATCTCCTCCCATATCATGATAGGAATAACCTGGACAGCTATAAGGTTTATCTTCCAATAAGAGGTTCGCTTGGATCACAAACTTTTCCCCTTTTTGGTATTTATGTGACCATTTGGCTCCCACATCCATAATGATCCCACAAAATTCATGGCCAATGATGACCGGATTGTTTTTTAAATCATTCGGTGCTTTTTTATGGTCTTCACCTTGATTGACCAGTTTCAAAGTAGACATGCATACGCTATCGGTAATGACTTTTGCCAAGATCTCATTTTCTTGCATCTCTGGCAATTCAAATTCTTCTAAGCGTAAATCATGTTTACCATACAAACGAACGGCAAATGTTTTCATATGATTCTTCCTTCTACGCTAAGATACCCAATCCATAACCGACGATTCCGACAGCAAACAAGGCAAAGATCAATACGATTGGATTGACTTTCTTCTTTAACAATTTCATCATCAAAAAGGTCAATCCTAAAGCCAGTAAACCAGGACACAATTGATCTAAGATATCTTGGACTGTAGTAATGGTTGTTTTCCCATTGGCAACGGTTTTGGATACCACAAGTGGAACATTGATACTGGTCCATTTTGTGACCAAGACCCCCATAACAAACAAGCCTAAAATAGTAGCGCCTTCGGTCAATTTTGGCAATAAGTTACCGGATAAATCATGTACAATATCCAACCCTTTTTCAAAACCATATTTTAAACCATACCATTTCAAAGCCAAACGAACAGCATTGAAAGCAACAAAGAACAAGATAGGACCAGCCACACTGCCATTTACGGCCATGGATGCACCAATAGCTGCCGTGATAGGTCGTAATGTACCCCAGATCAATGGATCACCCACTCCACATAGAGGACCCATTAAGCCAATTTTCAAGGAGTTGATCGTTCCCTCATCAATCGGTTCGCCTTCGGCTTTGGCTTCTTCCATAGCCATTGTCACACCGACGACAGGACCACAAACAGCTGGAGTTACATTGAAGAATGTCAAGTTACGTTTTAAAGCTGCCACTTGATCTTCTTTTTTATGATAAACACGCTTGATCGTAGGAATCATATCAACACAGAATGCCAATGCGTGAATACGTTCGTAGTTAAAAGATGCTTGTTGAAAATTTTCAAAAAAGAATGTCTGCATCATATCTTTTTTAGTGATTTGAGTTTGTCTTTTTTCTTCAGCCATGTGTTTTTCCTCCTAATCTTCCAATTCATCGTCTAGTTCATCATCGTTTGCTGAAGCGGTTGCCACTGCAACCGTTTGTTTGGTGAATTTAGGATCCAATTCGACATAAACAATGGCTAAGATCAAACCAATGATACCGAATGACAATAAACTGAAATCTAAATAACCACCACATACAAAACCTAAGAAGAAGAAAGGCATCAAGTATTTGATTTCCATCATGTTCAATACCATCGCATATCCAACTACGACGATCATGCCACCTGCAACACTTAAACCACCGGTTACCACATCAGGAATAGCCGCTAACATATGTTGAACCATGGTTGGGCTAACAGCCGCTGCAACAATGGTCGATGGAATCGCAACACGCAACGCTTGTACAAATAGAGCACTAAAATGTAACGCAATAATTTTATTGAAATTCGCATCTTCAGCGGCTTTATCTGCAGCATGTTGGAAGGCAACCGTAATGGTACGAGCGAAGACGGTCAATACTTGACCAGCTGCAGCAACGGGCAACGCAATCGCTATTCCTTCCTGGATGCCTTGTTGGCCAACAATAACTAAAATAGTCGAGATTACACTGGCTAATGCTGAATCAGGGGATTGAGCGGCTCCAATGTTCATCCAACCTAACGCGATCAATTCCAAAGTTCCTCCAAGAATAATGCCTTTGGTTGGATCACCTAAGATCAAGCCAACAACGGTACATGCAATCAAAGGACGATGCGTCTGGAATTCATCCAATACACTTCCTGCCCCACAGATACATGACCAAATAAAGATTAAAATAATTTGTATTGTACTGATTGTCATATGTTATCCTTTCTATTAAAATCCGGCTTTCTTCATAGCCGCTTCAAAATCTCCTTTTGGATCGGAAGCGACACAACGCAAATCATAAGCTACTCCCAATTCTTTCAATTTCTTGAAAGCTGCAATGTCTTCTGGCGTACAAGAAATTGCTTTGGTGATTTGCGTACGCCCTTCTTTAAACTGCATGCCTCCAATATTGATGGTTTTGATGGGTACGCCTCCTTCCACCATTTCCAAGACCTCTTCGGGATTCGTAAATAAAAAGAAGACCGTATCATCTGCATATTTAGGATTGTTGTAGACACGAATGGCCTTAGGTGCATCCACTACATTGACTTTGATTCCCGGAGGGGCAGCCTGACGCACTAACGTTTTACGAATTTGATCGTTACTGACTTCTTTACTGACAATGATGATTCGTTCGGCACCAGCCTCTTTTGACCAAACCGTTGCCACTTGACCATGGATCAAGCGATCATCAATTCTTGCTAATCGAATCTGCATTATAATTCCTCCTCTTGTTCAATCGCAGATAGTTCGAAGGTTCGAATCGTATCTTTTCCGACGTCTAATATATGAGCAACTATGGCATCTGCATTGGCATTTTCACGCATGGTGGCTATTTCCAAAACAATTGGTAAGGACATCCCCGATAAGATTCGAATTTCTTTATCACTATGTTTCATCGCATAGGCACAACTGGCATTGTAGGGTGTACCTGAGAAAATATCGGTTAGGATCAACACCGAATCGGCATTGATCGTCGCAACCGTTTCCTCTAATTTTTCAACCACAGTATCCAAACCCTCACCGACTAAGAATTCAATGGGATGAAAATCTGGTAATTCTCCAAAGATCATTTCACCCGAAGCTTTCATAGCTGTAGCCAACTTGCCATGGGCTAACAAAATTACATCGGTCATGGTCTAACCTCGACTTTTTCCACCAGAAATATTGTATGTTGTTCCCGTAATATAACTTGCTTCATCGGAAACTAAGAATGTAACCAAATTACCGACTTCATCCAATTTGCCATCGCGGCCCAATGGGACTTGTTTGCTATAATCGGTGGATAACTCTTCTGGTTTAACACCACGTGTATACGCTAAGGCTTCATTGTAAGCAGGCGTACGAAGTCCCGTTGCTTCCATGATGCCAGGAGCTACCGCTACAACACGCACATTGTATTTTCCTAATTCTTTAGCCCAAGAACGAGTAAAACTATCACAGGCCCCTTTGGTAGCAGAATAAGCACTTTGTCCTTGACTTCCTTCTTTACCCGATTCACTGGACATATTCACAATGACACCCTGTTTTTGCGGAATCAATTGACGAGCAACTGCTTGAGCGCAAAGGAACAAGCCTTTCACATTGACCGCAAACATTTGATCCAATGTCTTTAAATCCAACTCATATTCTGGATGTTCACCCTTTACATCGACCAATAATCTTGGCTTGTTGATACCAGCATTATTGACCAAGCCATCTACTTTGCCATAGGTATCCACAACAGTTTGAACCATGGCTTGTACACTATTCGGATCCGTAACGTTGCATTGCACACACAAGGCACCCTCTTGCTGATCTCCGGTTGTGACATTTAGATCCGCTACGACCGGTCGTGCATTGGCTTCCATTAGTTTTTGGACAACATGTTTTCCAATACCTGAAGCACCGCCCGTTACAATAATGACTTTCTTGTTTAAATCAAAACTCATAACTCCACGCTCCTTCACAATTGTGATTTATTATAATCACAATTTTTAACAACACCATAGTAACCGCTTCCACAAGGAAAGTCAACAAAAAATATCACATTTTTGATTTTCTAATCTCACATTTGTTATAGAACGCATAAAAAAAAAGAATGAAGATCAATCTTCATTCAATAATTCTCGGGCCGTATCTTGTGTTGTGACCAATACATTGACATAACCACCTCGTATCGCGCCAATAATAGCTGGCACCTTATCTCGACTTTCGGCAATTCCAATTTTGTATCTTACCCGTTTTAGATCCGTCGTATCAATGCCAATGATTCGTGAATCCAATTCACTTTCGATATGGTGCCCTTGTGCATCATAGAACCGGGAGACCACATCACCCACAACCTTATTTTCTGTCACAAACTGGAACACATCCTGCCCATAGAAATCTTTCCATCGATCACTTTCTTTCATGGTGGGTGAGCCAATTCCCAAAACCGCAATATTCAAATTGCGCCAATAATGGATCAACGATTGATTAAAACTATTATCCAACAATGCTTTTTTCAGTTCCAACGTTTCAGGAATAGCTGGTGCATCAATCAACAAAGCTTTTCCATGCAACGCCAGAGAGGCTTGATACGTGATCGTATTGACATGATATTTGCTGACCACACGTCCTGAAGGACCACCAACGATAGGCACACATGTAATGTTCCGTTTTTCAATACCCGATATGGATTGAGCAAATGCTGCCATGGCCGATCCCCAAGAAAAGCCAATGATCATATCATCCTCTACAATTTCTTTTAAATACGAATTCGCTGCTTTTCCCAAATCCATCAATACCTTTTCATCATTCACATTTCCCGAAGTAGTCACCACAATAGCTTTATCCAAACCAAATTTATTGACCAATTCTTCTTCATACGAATACGTTCCTGCTTGAAAAGGATCAATAGTAATTTTCACGATACCTTTTTCACGACTCAATTTCAATAAACGTGAAATCGTTGATCGATGAATTTGTAAAGCCCGAGAAATTTCGCTTTGTGTCTTGTTTTCGAGATAATACATCTCCGCTATTTTCACTAATTGTTTTTGTTCATCTTTTGTCATTGATCGACTCCCGTAATATCATAAGCCATGGAATGTTGTTTTTTCAAACACAAAGACACTAAATTGAACCAAGAAATACAAGCATCCAAAATAATCGAATCCGAAGTGACCACATTGGCTTTTTCATAAAGAATCAAGTCAACATGTTGAACAATTTGCACATCCACCAAAGGATCCACTTCATGAATCTTTGATTTGAGTCGTCCTGAATTAGAAACCGGTGCATCTAAAAGGATATGGATGG
This sequence comes from Absicoccus sp., assembly GCF_034090965.1. Classification (NCBI taxonomy): domain Bacteria; kingdom Bacillati; phylum Bacillota; class Erysipelotrichia; order Erysipelotrichales; family Erysipelotrichaceae; genus Absicoccus; species Absicoccus sp. The sequence goes on from NZ_JAXDRQ010000058.1 coordinate 6,189, forward strand.
TTCCAGGATGATAGGCATATACCATTTCTAACAATAAAGCAACGGCTTGTTTGGTTTGTGGAATGATTCGATAGTTGCCACGCAAAGAGGCTAAATCCCGAACAACTCCATCCATTCCCAAAAATAGAGGGGAATGGTTTAATAATACTTCTAAAGTAATGATTTGATTGAAACCATCGATCCAAACATCTTGTGCTTGAAAATCAAAAATTTCTTTCCTTTTTCTTTCTGCCAATTGTTTTTGCGTTGCCACACTACGCACAATTGCCAAACGCTGTCTTTCTGACAAACAATAATGATTGCCCACAAAAGTAGATGCTTGCTTCCGATCATAGCCTGCATTGATCAAATAACAGACATCTTGCATAGCCTTAGACAATATAGACATCGCATCATCACAAAAGTTTTTTTCTTCTTCGACTACAAACCCTCTTCTAGCTTGCATGTTCATTCTCCCATGCTTGGATATAGGAAATGCGCTGATACATGCCGGGATGATCATAATAGAAACGTTCAACGATGGGATGAGGATTGACATCGATCAATTCATCACTCGATAGTTGCGTAAAGGTATCGATCAAAGCTTGTCCATATCCATGATCCACTGCATTTTTATCCGCTTCTTTTTCCTCTTTACAAGAGACAAAATTATGATAGAGCCCAGTCACAAAGGATACAGGAACAAAAACATAGGAAAAGACCATCAACGATAAAACATAATTGGTATGATCCAAACCAAAAGATCGATTGATCAGTGCATTCAGATCGACGATATATTGTGCATGCGGTATCAACCAGACAAAGAACAAAAAGACCAAGACTAAAAATGCATAATGCATATAGTTCCAAATATTTTTCTTATGTTTCAAATGACCAATCTCATGCAACAATACTGCTAATAATTCATCTTCACTATTTTCATTGATAAAATTATCCGCAATTCCAAATTCACGGATCCATAAAAACTTCAATAAGAATGCATTTTTATCATTAGATTTCTTGGATTCATCATAAATCTTGATATGACGTACTTTTTTCTTGGCTTCGGATGCATACGCTTCAATTTGAGAGCGCAACTCACCATCTTCCATTTCGGTAAAGGTATATTTCTTTCGCATCACCAACAAAGACAAGAAAGACATGGTGATCATCAAGATCAAATAAATGGCAACGATGATCAAACCAAAAATAAACGATTGCGAATACGATATCGAAAAATTGGATGTCCATCTTGAAAGATGTGTACACAAATAAATGAATAAACCACCTACCACCAGTGTCACGAAGGTTTCAAAGCCAAAATCCAAGATATGATCTTTGATCCATGATTTTCTGGATTGTTTATTTAAGCCATACTTTTCATCGATATGAAAGGTTTCATGATATTCGACCGGAAGATCGATCAATTCTTGAATCAGCTCCATCACAAGATAGGTCAAAAAAGCACACACATATGGATTGGTCCCATCAAACCAAGTAAAGAAAGGGGACAAAATAAAGAAGATATTCAAAGCTAAGGTTCCCAATCGTACCCAAAAAGACATTTTGGCATATTCTTTCTTATAGGATAGAAACTGGGCATAACGAGTGGGTGTATAAATATCAGAAACTACTTTGGGCAGTGGTTTATCCCTTTGTTTCCAAGTAAGATAAGATATCCATCTTTGCCAACCAAACGCAATGACTAAAAACACGATCAATATCATTTTCAACAACATATATAAATCTCCATTTTTCTAGGATACAACAGCACATGCAAGCATTAATTCTTTGTTCATTTTATATAGATACTTATACATCAAAAATAAACATATAGATGTTTTTCAAAAAATAATGTTTGATTAACGCAAAAAAATGTATTAACATGTAGAATTGTAATTGATGGCATATGGCTGCAACAAGCAGCCCAATTACAAAAAGGATTTGTTCACAAATCATGAACAGATCCTTTTTATATATCCTTCCTCGTATGAAGATACTGGATATACTCATTTCCCCATTCTTCTAACACCGACAACACTTCTTTGAACTTGATCCCGATCTCACTTAAACTATATTCCACTTTTGGTGGAATTTGTTGATATTCTTTTCGGACGATCAATCCCTCTCTTTCGAGTACCTTTAATTGCCGCGATAATGTTGTATGCGTCATTTCTTCCGGCATTCGTCGTTGCAACTCATTAAATCGTACGGGACCGTCGGAAAGCAAATACATGATGTAGATGGACCACTTCCCCGTCAAGACCTTTTGGGCCGTTACATAAGGACATATACCAAATAATTCTGGTTTTTCCATATACACGTTCCTTTCTGATACTAGTATCAATAAATATCGTACTTGTTATTTTGATTCCTGTCTTTATAATTATACACATAAACAGTAAAAACGAACAGGAGTTTTCATAATGAACAAAATCATTGAATATTTAAAATCTTGTGGCACTTTCTATCTTGCCACAGAAGAAAATGGTCAACCTCATGTACGTCCTTTTGGTGCTGTTTGTGAATTTGAAGGAAAACTATATATTGTCACAAACAACCAAAAGAAGGTATACCAACAAATGAAAGCCAATGGTAAGGTGGAAATTTGCGGCATGTACAAAGGCACTTGGATTCGAGTAGAAGGTGAAGTTAAAGAAGATACACGTAAAGAAGCTCGCGTGGCAATGATGAATGATAACACAGCTTCACTAAGCAGCATGTATACGGTAGATGACAACTTAATGACTGTCTTTTACTTTGAACATGCAACCGCAACCATCTATTCTTTTCATGCCGACCCCGAAGTCATCAAACTTTAAAAAGGATACCTTGAAAGTTAAAAGAGCTCTGCATTTTAAGCAGAGTTCTTTTTGTATGATCCCACGATGAAAGAAAACACCCAGAAATACAAATATTTCCGGGTATGTTTGATTTAATACAGTTTTGCTCCAGCTGGAATATGATCATCTATGATCAATAGATGTAACTTTTCTTCACCTGCTTCTTTATGGATGGCACTGAGTAACATACCACAAGAATCAATACCCATCATCGCACGAGGGGGAAGGTTCGTAATGGCAATGAGTGTCTTACCAACAAGTTCTTCTGGCTCATAATAAGCATGAATACCACTTAAGATCGTTCGATCGGTACCGGTTCCGTCATCCAAGGTGAACTGCAACAATTTCTTTGACTTTGGCACGGCAATACATTCTTTGACCTTAACGGCTCTAAAATCACTCTTACTGAATGTTTCGAAATCAACGAAATCTTTGAATAAAGGTTCAACTTCTACCTTTGAGAAATCAATCTTTTCTTCAGGTGCAGGCGTATTGGCACGCTTGGCCGCCTTGGAATCTCCCACCAATTTCATATGAGGGAATAACAAAACTTCGCGAATGGTTCTTTGGTCGGTCAGCAACATCACAAAACGATCAATTCCTAAACCAACACCACCTGTTGGTGGCATACCATACTCCAAAGCTTCTACATAATCAGTATCCACTTCATTGGCTTCATCGTCACCTAGATCACGAAGTTCCAATTGTTTTTCAAAACGTTCTTTTTGATCGATTGGATCGTTCAATTCCGAGAAAGCATTGGCATATTCATGCCCACAAATGAACAATTCATAACGATCCGTAAAACGAGGATCATCTGCATTCTTTTTAGCCAATGGACTGATCTCAATTGGATATTCATAGACAAACGTTGGTTGTTCAATGGTTTCTTCACAATATTTTTCAAAGAATAAGGAAATGATATGTCCAACGGAATTGTGTTTCTGTTCCAATTCAATACCATGTTCAACCGCCAATTGCTTCGCCGCTTCAAATGACATCTCTTGTTTAAAATCAATACCCGTCTTTTCTTTTACGGCATCACACATCGTGATTCGTTTGAATGGCTGGCTAAGATCCAATTGTGTTCCTTGATAGGTGATCACATTGGTACCTAATACTTTTTCAGAGACAAAACGGAACATGCCTTCAATTAGATCCATCATGCCATGTAAATCACTATACGCGACATAAGCTTCAACCGTTGTGAATTCCGGATTATGGGTGGCATCCATTCCTTCATTTCGGAACAAACGACCAATTTCATACACACCTTCCAAACCACCAACGATCAAGCGTTTTAATGGCAATTCTGTGGCAATTCGTAAATAGAAATCCATGTTCAAAGCATTGTGATGGGTCACAAATGGACGAGCAGCTGCTCCACCTAGAATTGGTTGTAGAACCGGTGTTTCCACTTCCATCAAGCCTTGATCATCCAAATATTCTTGGATTGCTCGAATGATTCTTGGTCTTGTGAGCGCAATTTTCTTTGCTTCTGGATTCATGATCAAATCCACATAACGACGACGATATCGCTCTTCTGTATCTTGCAAGCCATGGAATTTTTCTGGCAAAGGACGCAAAGACTTCGATAAATGCGTGTATTCCTTGGCACGTACCGACAATTGGCCATGATCGGTCTTCATGACGGTACCTTCAATGCCAACAATATCTCCAATATCGTTTTTCTTAAAGATTTCATACATTTCATCGCCCAATTCATCTTTACGAACATAGATCTGGATATCTCCGGTCACATCTTGGATATTCATAAATCCGGCTTTTCCTTGACGACGTTTGCGCATGATACGACCAGCAATCGTTACATGTACATCTAATTTTTCTAGTTCTTCCTTGGTATATCGATCATATTCTTCACTAATTTGACCACAACGGGCATCACGATCAAAACGACGACCAAATGGATCAATGCCCATATCGATCAAATCTTGCATCTTTTGACGACGCACTTGTTCTTGTTGCGTAAGTTTCTGTTTCATGTCTTCTCCTTTTCACTCATAAAAAAAGAACATCTCATCCAAGGGACGAAATGTTCGTGTTACCACCCTATTTTGTCTAGAAATCACTTTCTAAACCTCTGCCACTGTCACTAAACAGTGCTTCCTTTAATGCAGGAACAACAAGCAGCTCCAAGGTTTTATTCCCCATCATCCTGTCCTCTTTTCCACCAGCCAAGAGTTCTCTAGACCATTCTTGATAGGTACTCGTCCTTTTCATAGCCTTATGGGTATCGTACAAAACCAAATCCACTTTGTCAATCAGAGATTGCGTTTTCTAATTCCGAAAGTGAAATAGGTCCTTCTCGTAATATAGCTAACTGCTCTTTTGTACAATCCACGATCGTACTTGCCATACCTTGCTGACATTGTCCTTGTACAATTCCATCGATATTGGGTAGATTTTCTTTGGCCTGATCAAAAGTAATCGCTGCAGGATGCCCTGAAATATTCGCACTACTAACCAATAATGGTTTATTCAATCGCTGGATCACATTTAAAATAAACGGTGCATCCGGTATACGAACAGCGACGGTATCCTTCCCATTCGTATATTCTTTGGCAACACCTTCTTTTAAAGGCAGGATCAAAGTCAATGGTCCCGGTAAAAAAGCATCAATGAGCTTTTCTGTACGCGCATCCACTTGCGCAATTTGTTGCATTTGCGAAACCGTAGCGACCATCATTGGAATGGGCTTGGTTTCTGGTCGATGTTTGGCATGTTTTAATCGTGAAAGATCTTCTAAACTTCCATAAATAACACCTACACCATAAACCGTATCGGTTGGAATCGCTAAAACATCATGGGCCAAAAAGGCATCGGCCACCTTTTGTGCATCGAATTGTGTATATATCTTCATACTGTAAACCTCTTTTTATCTATGATAAAATAAAGACATGTTTGATACAACTATTGCTGCGATATCGACGGCACTGGCACCGGGCGCCATCTCGATCGTCCGCGTTTCCGGTGAAGATGCGATATCCATCGTTCAATCTATTTTTAATAAAGACATCACAAAGGCCAAATCCTATACCATGCATTATGGCTATATCATTGATGAAAATAAACAACCCGTCGATGAAGTATTGGTTTCTATTTTTCGAGCACCCAAAACATATACACGCGAAGACATTGTCGAAATCAATTGCCATGGCGGTGTTTTCATCACTCGTAAAATATTGACCATGGTCTTAAGTCATGGCGCGCAAATGGCAAAACCAGGAGAATTTACCCAACGTGCTTTTTACCATGGCCGCATTGATCTATCACAAGCCGAAGCGGTTGAAGATATGATCGAAGCCACCAATGATACCGCCTCCAACATGGCCATCCAAGGCATTCGTGGCAGTATCGCGGAATTGATCAAACCATTGATTGAAGATTTATTAAATATCATTGCTCAAATTGAAGTGAATATTGATTATCCGGAATATGAAGATGTCGCCCAATTAACCACCGAAGAATTATTGCCCATGACCAAGACATGGCTTGAAAAAATCGATGCGATCCTTGCCCGTGCTCAAAGTGGTCAATTAGCGAAAAAAGGAATCGATACGATCTTAGTGGGTAAGCCTAATGTAGGTAAAAGCTCATTATTAAATGCCTTATTGGAAGAAGATAAAGCCATTGTGACCGATATTGCCGGAACCACCCGTGATTTAGTGGAAGGCCAAATTCATATTGGATCCGCACAATTTAATTTGATCGATACCGCTGGTTTGCATGCCTCGACAGATCAAATTGAACAAATTGGTATTCAAAAAACCCAAGAAAAATTGAAACAAGCACAACTAGTAATCGTCGTATTGGATGGTTCCAAACCATTGGATGCGGAAGATCAAAAATTATTAGACCAAACAAAAGAAAAGACACGCCTCATTGTCTACAATAAAAAAGACAAGTTGGAAACACATAGTGAGGGTATTTGGATCTCGGCTCAAAATCATGAAATTGATTCCTTATTGGATGCCATGAAACAATTATTTGAAACCAATGTTGTCAATGAACATCCCTTATTATCGAGTGAACGCCAAATCGGTCTGATCCAACAAGCCAAACAAGATATGTTGCATGCCAAAGCAGCCATGGAAATGGGCGTGGAACCCGATTTGGTTGAAATCGATATTCAATCCGCCCATGATCATCTAAAAGAAATCTTTGGAGAAGTCCATCGGGAAGACCTTATCGATACACTATTTTCTAAATTCTGTTTAGGTAAATAAAAAAAGTTCTCGTTGTTGAGAACTTTTTTAGTGCTCTTTCCAAAAATCAACGGGTTCATAATCTTGTAGAGGCGCTAAGAAACCGGCATGATCTAATTCTGTTTGAATCAAATCTAAGGTCTTTTGATCTTCAGCAGATATCGTATGATAATGATAACCAGCCGTCACATTCAATAATAATGTCGAATTTCCCAATTCAATTTCTCGTAAATACCGATCCACATCACGTCGTGATTTAATATTCAACGGTGCCTTCAATACACCATAGACACGATGATACACAAACACATCTTCAATTTTGCCACCCAGATCAACGATTAGATTCATCTCATCGCGAGCTTGTTCATTGGTGTGATGCACCTTAAATACACGAGTCGTATCATTTTCAGCCAAGAGAAGATACCCCTTATTCGTTGATAAGATCTGCCTATTTTCAGCTCGTAATAACGCAATATCCTGGACGACAACTTGACGAGAAACATGAAGTTGTTTAGCCAATAAAGTACCAGAGTATGGCTGTTCTTGTTTCGATAAAATGTGAATAATTTCTTCTCTTCGTTGTTTTCCCGTCATTTTATACCTCCTACAATGCGTGCAAATGTTTTAGTGATACATCCAAGATGGGAGATGAATGCGTTAAAGCGCCACTTGAAATATAATCAACCGCAAGATCTTTGATCCGATCGATATTTTCTTTGGTCACATTTCCCGAAATCTCGATCTTCGCTTTTTTGTCAATCAACTCGATTGCTTGCACCATCGTATCATGATCCATATTATCTAACATGATGATATCTGCTCCAGCTGATACCGCTTCTTTGACCATGTCTAAATTTTCTACTTCGACTTCAATTTTGCGGACAAATGGCGCATAAGCCCTTGCCATTTGAATGGCTTGTGAAACACCACCAGCCGCATCGATATGATTATCCTTCAACATCACACCATCAGATAAATTATACCGATGATTATGACCACCGCCAACTTTAACCGCATATTTTTCAAAAATGCGCATATTTGGTGTTGTCTTTCGTGTATCCAACAGTTGAATGGACGTTCCCTCTAATAACTTTGCCATCTGATGTGTATACGTCGCGATTCCACTCATTCGTTGTAAAAAATTCAAAGCCGTTCTCTCTCCAGATAATAAAACGCGAATATCACCCGTTACATGAGCGAGTACTTGTTGATCATGAATCGCATCGCCATCCTTTGCCATCCATTCGATTTTCATGGTTGGATCGAGAAGGGTAAACACACGCTCGAAAACTTGAGCCCCACAAAGAATGCCATCTTCTTTCGCAATCAAGTCAACTTGGCCTTGTTTGGATGTGGGCATGACACAATTGGTCGATACATCTTCACTATTGATATCTTCTTCAAGAGCACTTTGGATCAAAGGATCCACGTGCAAACGCATTGTGATTGGATCAAACATAATTACCTCCTACACCATGACTTCAGCCTGTACCATATGACGATAGGTTTGTTTCAATGACGCCATATTCGTATAATCTGCTTCTTGGATATGTGCAAAAACCATTGGATTATGCAACATTTCATATGCCGATGCGATTTCTTTGGCAGCTCGTTTCGCAAAAACCAAGGATTCCAATAACGAGTTCGATGCCAAACGATTCTTTCCATGTACCCCGTTACATGCGGTTTCACCAATCGCATACAAATGATCCATCGAAGTCTTGGATTGTTTATTGACTTTGATACCACCCATAAAATAATGTTGAGCCGGTACAACTGGAATTGGTTCTTTTTCCGGATCATATCCCATTTCTAAACAATGTTGTACGATATGTGGAAAATGACTCATCAATTGTTCATGACCAATGGGACGTAGATCTTCCCATACATGATTGGTTCCATCTTTTTTCATTTGTTCACGAATTTTTTCGGTTAAAAGATCGCGTGGTAATAATTCATTCGTGAATCGTTGCATATTCTTATCATAAAGAAGAGCCCCTTCACCACGCACACTTTCACTGATCAAGAAGGAACGATCCTTCTCATTGGGTGAATAAAAAGTGGTCGGATGAATTTGTACATAATTGATATTCTTTAACGTAATATGATGTCGAATGGCTACCGCAATGCCATCTCCAGTCAAATGACGGAAATTGGTGGAATGACGATAAACACCACCCACACCACCAGTCGCCAATAAGACATAGTCACACGATACCGTTTCAATGGTACCATCGGCTTTTCGCATGATGATACCATAACAAGTATTGTTTGCTTCGACGATATCTAACATGGTCGTATATTCCAACAAGGTCACATTAGGTAATGCACGCACTTTTTCAAGCAAATGCTTCGTGATTTCTTTGCCTGTCTCATCTTCATGGAATAGGATTCGCGCATGGGAATGAGCCCCTTCTCGGGTATAGTCTAATTTTCCATCCTTATCTTTATGAAAATCAGTGCCGTATTTGATCAAATCATGAATCACATCTTGGCTCGAACGAATCATGATCTCCACACTTTCTGGATCATTTTCATAATGGCCAGCTTTCATCGTATCTTTAAAATACGATTGATAATCTGCTTCATTTTTCAATATGCAGATGCCACCCTGTGCTAAGAACGAATCACTACTTTCTGCATCAGATTTTGTGATCATAAGAATTTTTTTATTTTTTGGAAGTTGTAACGCCGCATACAATCCGGAACAACCACAACCTACTATACAAATATCTGTTTTCATAAGATATCCTTCTTTCCTGACAGTGAGCATTATATTATTTGTCAAGTCTATTGTCAAGACAATGGACTTGACAGTATTACCATCCCTTTTTATAATGTCATTGTTTGTCAAGGAGAATAAATTATGAACACCAGAGAATTACAAGAGGAAATCAAACGCATCAAGAAAGAAAAAGATATGTTGATATTGGCCCATGCCTATCAAAGTCAAGATATATTAGAAGTTGCCGATTATATGGGTGATTCCTATGGATTAAGCGTCCAAGCTGCCAAAACCAAACATCAAAACGTCGTCATGTGTGGTGTTCGCTTTATGGCTGAAACCGTAAAGATCTTATCGCCAAATAAGCACGTTTATTTAGCTAATCGCTATACAGGCTGTCCCATGGCCCAACAAATGACCAAAGAAGATGTCTTAATGTTAAAAGAAAAATATCCAGACTATGCCGTAGTTGCTTATATCAATACCACTTCGGAATTAAAAACGGTTGTCGATATGGTCGTGACCTCAAGCAGTGCCGTGCGTATATTAAAAAAGATGCCTCAAAAAGACATCTTGTTTATTCCAGATCCCAATTTAGGTTCCTGGGTTGCCAATCAACTACCTGAAAAAAACATCAAGACCTTCCAGGGTGGTTGTCCAACCCATTGGCGCATCTCCAAAAAAGATGTAGAAAAAGCACGTAAAGAACATCCCGAAGCCGAAATCTTGGTGCATCCTGAATGTAAACCAGAAGTCACGGAATTGGCCGATTATGCAGGAAGTACCACAGGCATCATGAAATACGCCAAAGAAAGTGATAAAAAAGAATTTGTGATTGGTACCGAAAACAGCATCGTCCAACATCTGCAATTTGACTGCCCGGATAAGAAATTCTATTGTTTATCTGTAGAATGTGTTTGTCACAATATGCGTCAAACGACATTGGTCGATGTCTACAATACCATCACCGGTAAAGAACAAGAAGAAATCATCTTGGATGATGAAATCTTACAAGGTGCAAAAACCGCCATTGATCGAATGGTCAAGGCCGGAAAATAATAAAAAAAACACCAGAGAGTCCATGAATAAAGGACTTCTGGTGTTTTAATTCAAAACTTATTCATACCATTCCGTTCGACGAAGATTTAAATACGGACGAGATTGACAAGCTTCTTTGGCTTGATCCAAATCAATATCTACGATCAATAGCTCCTCTTCATAGCCGGCTTTGGCAATCGTATTTCCATCTGGATCACAGACCAGAGATTCACCCGCAAAATCCATTCGATCCTCGGTTCCAGTACGATTACACATCGCAAGAAAACAACAATTTTGGTAAGCTTGTACACGAATTTCTTGTTCAAACAATTCCATTGGTTCTGCTTTGGTGTTCGCCGTTGGAATCAAGATCAACTGGGCGCCTCTTAAGGCTTCGGTACGAATGCTTTCCGGATAGTGTCGATCGAAACAAACCACGATCCCGATATCACCAAACACATGAAAGCCATCATTGGCTGGTGTGTAATAATCTTGTTCGTAAAATTGATTGGCTTGGGCAATATGCACCATCTTTTGACAACCTATGATCTGACCTTCTTTGTCAATCAAAAAACTGGCATCATATTTTTTATCCTCTTCTCGAAAATAAAAATTTGGACAAGCCATGATCTGATTTTCTTTACATAAATTTTGAAATTGTTGAAAAAGCGGATCCTCTTGATCGATTGCTTTGGCATCTTGATGACGATATTGAGCAAAAAAAGGCGACATTTGAACTTCGGGATAAACAATCAGATCCACTTTTTGTTGTCCTGCTTGTCGCAATAAAGACAAGCTCTTATCCACATTTTCATCCCAATTCTTTGACATCTGCATTTGTGCGAGTGCTATTTTCATACGCTATCCTTTGTCTATTTCTAGACTCCTACATCGCATATCCCATCATAAAATCGGCCCAACCATCTTGATCACAAGGCTTCTTGGTGATGATATCCGCCACGGACTTGGTATCTTGCGAACCATTTTTCATACAAACACCCAAACCACTATATGCCAACATCGAATTATCATTCGATGTATCACCAAAAGCCATGACTTGATAAGCTGGTATTTGTTTCAATTCACAATATTTCTTGAGTGCAAATCCCTTGTTGGTATGCTTATTCGCAAATTCATATAAGGTCGATTGCGTTTTAAAGCCTTCATATCCAGATTGGATCGGATGGGCTTTAAAATACGCTTCTACATCTGCCATTTCATTTTCGGGTACACGGAACATGATTTTCGCATTCTCCGTTCGATACAAATACGAAAGATCATCGACTTTCTTCACCTTTCGATTGGAAGAAGACGCTGAAACCTGAACCATCTCATCTTCTTTGACACAAACGACCACACCTGGTTCATAAATAATGGGATTGCCATGAAACGGTTTCATCAAATCAATGGTTTCTTTGATCCACTCTGGTTTCATCATATAGTAACTATATTCCTGGTTGGTTCGACAATCACGCAAACTTGAACCATTCATCCCAATCATCATATCGACATCAATGCCCCAGTTTTCAATCATAAAGTCAAGATCTTCTAAGGGACGACCACTGGCTAAGCCAAATAGGATTCCTTTGGCACGCAATAATTCGATGATCTTTTTTGCAGGTTTAGACAGCGAAGCATGCGGTACGATCAGGGTATTATCAATATCACAAACAACGAATTTAATGTTTTTCTTCATCTTCCACTTTCTCCTTTGGCATTTCTTGTATCGTCTTTTTATGGAAAGATCGAACGACCATTGACGATAAAAAGACACTGATACATCCAAATATGCCAGCAAACATAAGAATACTATACGTATATTGTTTCAATTGTCCGGTAAAGGCAAAAATTGATAAAAGGATCATCAATAACGAAAATATAAGATCCAATAACCACGCTTTACTCTTTAAGGCATACATCTGCACACTATTTTGTAAAATAAAAATACTCTGGATCAAAGAAAACAACTGCATATATTCTTTGACATTTCTCGTCATATCATTGATACGAATCAATCCAACCAATCCCAATAGGATCAATAAGACCCCTAAGGTAAACCCATAATCCGCCATGTGTTGATACGATTTGCTCAGAAAATACGAAACGATCTCATAAATCCCGATGCCCCATAAGACGATACAAAAGACATAACACAAACTACTGAATTGCACATTTTTGGAAAACAACATAGCTGCACCAATAAGGATACTTGCCACCGCTGTTATTCCCTGTAAGATGGCTCCATTATTCTTAAACCGTTTCATTCTCTCCTCCATGGGTATTCAAATACCATTTCACAACTGCTGTACCAATGATCAATACATATCCAATCAAGCTCATTCGATCCGGCCATTCATGGAAAACCAAAAAGCCCAATATCGCTGCATAGATCACTTGTGAATAATCAAACACCGATATTTCTTTGGCCGGTGCAAATGTATAAGCAGCGGTCACACTAAATTGGCCCAAAGCAGCTGAACAGCCTGCTAAAATCAAACACAAAAATTGGATAAATGTCATCGGTTGATAATCCATGAGCATCGGGATCAAACATACAATCGATGAAAAGGCCGAAAAAACAAAGACAATCAATGGTCCTGGCACATTATGCTTTCCTAATTTACGCACAAAAGTATAGGCCGTTCCTGCACACATGCCACCAATCAATCCCACAATAGCTGGTAATGAGGCCAATCCTGCGGTTGGCTTGACCACAAACATGGCGCCGACAAACGCAACAATGACCGTAAGAATATCCATTCGATTGGGCTTTTCCCCCAAGATAAAAATAGACATGATAACCGCAAAGAAGGGACTCATCTTATTTAAGATATTCGCATCGGGCAATGCCAAACGACTGATTGCCCAGAAGTTAAAGATCAAGCCAATCGTACCAAACAACGATCGCAAAAATAACGGCAAATAATCTCTTTTGTCAACATGCAACGATCCTTTGTATCGAATCAAAGATACGCTTGCGATCACGACCGCAACAATATTTCGAAAAAATGCTTTCTGCATCGTTGGTACATCTCCGGCCATTTTCACAAAAAAGCTCATGAACGCAAAGCCTAAAGCAGCCAATAAGATAAATAAAATTCCCTTTACATGATCATTCATACGTAGATTTTAAACCTTTCAACAAAATAAAGAAAGGTGCCCACCCTCCTTACTGAAACGCGCATATTTTGACTTCTTTTGCGCATATGCCCATTATAGCACAAAGGCCTAGCATTTCTGCTAGACCGACTCATTTTCAAATACTTCTTGCATCGATGGTACCGTTTCTTTATTGGTTTGTTCTTCATATTCTTTCAAAGATGCAATGGCTTCTTTGGACATCGGAATCAAAACGATCATATTAAAGATTGTCATCAAACCAATGCCAATATCACCCAGATCCCAGACAAAGGTATAGGTCGCTAAACCACCAATGAACAATTGTGTTAATGCCAGGATCTTATAGATGGTTTGTGGCAACCAACGATCGCCAAAAAGATAAGCCACATTGCTGCGTGCATAATACAAGATCCCAATAAATGTTGAAAAACTAAACAGCCACAAGACAATCGCAATAAAGATGACACCCACTTGACCAAAATGATAGGACATTGCACTCTGCAACAAATCCATACCTTGTAGTCCATTGATCACTGCATGTGGCGCAGTCAACATGATCATAGCTGTACACGTACAAATCACGATCGTATCAATAAAGACACCTAAACTTTGGAGCATGCCACTTTTGACTGGATGAGAAACATGACTCGTAGCCGAAGCACAAGGAGCCGATCCTGAACCGGCTTCATTAGAAAATAAACCACGTTTGACTCCATTCATCAAAACAGCGCCGAAACCACCTGCAACCATTTGTTTCAAGCCAAACGCTTGAACAAAGATTTCATGGATGACCGAAGGTAAAACCGTAATATTACGAACCATGACATAAATGGTCAATCCAAAATAGAAACAAGCCATGATCGGTACGATCACATCCAGTACTTTGACCGTCATGTTTTTACGTAACACGATCCAAGCCGCTAGCACGACCAAGACAATCGTGGTATAAATCGGTGGAATATGAAAGGCATTCTCAAATGCAGAAGACACCGAATTACCTACCACTTGACTAATACCGAACCAACACAATAGACCCGATAACGCAAATAAGATCGCGATGATACTTTTCTTTTGTTTCGTTTTACGAGTAAAGAAGGCATGAATGTAGTAGGCTGGCCCACCACGATAGCCACCATATAATGGATCTCTTTCATGATAGAGCTGAGCTAGGGTGGCTTCCACAAAAGCCGTTGAAGAACCTAGGATGGCAGTCAGCCACATCCAAAATACCGCACCAGCACCACCCGCACTGATAGCGGCGACAACGCCTACTAAATTTCCCATACCAACACGAGTAGCCGTTGAAACGATCAAGCCTTCCAATCCCGATATGGCATGGGCTTCTTGATCTTTCTTTTCCATGGTGATCTGAATCATATCTTTAAAATGCCGAATGGGTAAAAACCGTGTTCGAATCGAAAAAAAGATACCAGCCGGAATCAGGATCAACACCAACAACGATAATCCAACATGAAAATGCGGCAATGAAATGGTGATCAAATCACCCCACAATAAATTATAAATAAACTGTACAAACGCCATTGTTACACCTTGACTTTCTCATCGGTCAATATAGAATAAAATTATATATTTGTACAATTAATAGTCTTTATAATAAGCATTGGTAATTCTTATGGAAACAAAACTCATTCAAACATTTATCACTGTTGCTGAACTCAATAGCTTCTCGCAAGCCGCTAAAAAACTGGGTTATTCCCAACCAACCGTTTCGCTACAAATCAAACAATTAGAAGAAGAACTCCACGTGCCCCTTTTTGAACGCGTTGGTCACACGATCAAGTTGACAGAACAAGGCCATCAAAAACTCATGATGGCGCAAGCCATTCATCATGAACTACAAGCTTTTATTACCCCAAAAACAGATAGCTATCAAGGTTCGGTCCATATTGCGATGGCTGATTCTTTATGTGATCCCCTTATCACCAAACACTTTCAACAATTTCATGAACAATATCCCCATATTGACTGGATCATCACGACCGGAGGCACCTTTGATATGTATTCGATGATCGATCACAATCAAGTCGATATCGTATGTACCTTGGATGATCATTTATACGATATGACCCACCTAGTGACAAACGAAGAAAAGATTCCCTGCCATTTTGTTGCATCCAAACACCATGCCTTAGCCCATCAAAAAAACATATCGATTGAACAACTCATGCAATATGATTTCATCTTGACCGAAAAGAATATGAGCTATCGTCGTAAGTTAGATACTCTTCTTGCCCAAAAACAATGGGAAATCAAACCCATTCTTGAATTTGCGTCGACCCAGGATATTTGTGAAATTATCCGGCAAAATGTCGGGATTTCCTTCTTACCTGATTTTGTGGTCGAGCCCTACATCGAAAAACACGAAATTGTCTATTTAGATATTCCCGACATTCAACTCCATGTTTGGAAACAAATCTTTATCCACAAAGAAAAATGGATCAGTCCTGTCCTTCAAGCAACCATTGATTTTTTATCCAACATTCATCTACAAAAAAAGAGCTTACTGTGAGCTCTTCTCTTTTGCTTCCTTATCACGATCAAACGCAATTAATTTGGCGATGATCTCATCACAAATTTGATCCGTGTTTTTTCCATCCGTCGCTACGATCACATCTGCCACGGCACGATATTTATCTTTTCGCTGATTCAATAAATCTGTGATAAATTCTACATTCATATGGTTATTTAAGATGGGTCTTTCATCACTGTCTTTGACCCGTTCTAAAATGGTTTCTGGTGTGGCAGTCAATAAAACGATACGACCATTCTTCTTCATGTGATCGGCATTATCGGCACGAAGGATGACACCACCACCACAAGAAATGATGCCTTGTTTGACTTTTTGTAGTTCAATCAAACAGTTCGATTCCAAATTACGGAAGTAGATTTCACCATATTCATCAAAAATCTCGGAAATCGACATACCTTG
>NZ_JAXDRQ010000059.1:0-77348 GCF_034090965.1 Absicoccus sp.
GTTCTCTCATTTATGTTAAGATGGTTGTAGTTCATGGGATTCTCCTTGATAAATGTTTGTTTTCTCACTCACATTTTATCATTGAACCCATGGACTTTTTTAATTCTTATAGGCTGTTGCACTTATTATGATAATTTATCTTTTGAAAAGACCCTTACTTGGATTGTTTACCACGGATGCTCAAGTGATCTATTATGCCAATATTCGAATGGCCTATATTGCTTTATTGGAACCACTGACTTCCCTCTATGAAATTCCCGGTGGCAGCTTACGAGGCATTGGCCATTCCTTAGAACCCACGATTTTTACTTTGATTGGTTCTTGTGTCTTACGAATCGTATATATCAGTCTGGCTCATGCTGCCTTTGCCCATTTCTCTCAGGTCGTCATCATTTATCCCATTTCCTGGATCATTACAGGTTTGGCTGTCATTCTTTTATATTTTAAAGTAACCAAAGAAGAATATGTGGAGATGTAGTATAATAGCGCTATGAAATTATTCGCAACTGATTACGATGGAACGCTACTGGTTGATGGAAACATCAAAACAGAGGATCTTTCCAGCATCGATCAATGGAAAGCCAACGGTCATTTATTTGTGATCGATACCGGCCGTTCGATGGAATCCATACTCGAACAAGTTCAAAAATATCTATTGCCTGTTGATTATTTTATAACCAATAATGGTGGGATGGCTTTTGATGCCCAAAAGAATGAAATTTTCTCCACATATTTAGAGCCGATCCTAGCCGTTGATATCATGTATATGGCCAAAATGGTCGGTGGCATTGTCAGTTATGTTGTCAATGATGGGTTTTATCGCCATCGCATTCTTGTCAATGACCAACTCGAAGATAAACGATATCCCGACTTAGCTTGCGATATGAGTGAAGCACAACTCCATGCGCAAGGAAAATATGCACAAATTGTTTTGTCCATGGACACAAAAGAACAAGCCCTGCAATTAGAAAAACGGCTCAATGCCCATTTTTCAGATGGAATCGTAGCCTATGCCAATCAATATGTCGTCGATGTGGTCCCGAAAAATATTTCCAAAGCAACTGGTATTGCTCGTATTTGTGAAAGGCATCATATTGCGAAACAAGATGTATATACGCTTGGCGATGGCAACAACGATATTCCCCTGATCACATATGGTCTTCATGGAGCTGCCGTTTCCTGGGCAAGCAAAGATGTCCAGGCACACGCTTCACAAGTTGTCGATTCGATTGCTGAATTATTAGGTGGTGAATAAAATGAAATCAACATTAAAACGAACTTGGGCGGAAATTGATCTCGATGCCCTTGACTACAATTATCAAACCATTCGTTCACACATTGGTGCCAAGACCAAATTCTTAGGTGTGGTCAAAGCCGATGCTTATGGTCATGGTTCGGTTCAGATTGCCAGTCGTCTACAGGAATTAGGGGCTGATTATTTAGCCGTCAGCAGTATTGATGAAGCCATGGAATTGCGTTTCAATGGAATCACGATGCCAATCCTTATTTTGGGTCACACCCCCAAAGAACAAGTGGATCGTTTGATTTGTTTCAATATTACCCAAGCCGTCACTTGTAAAGCCAAAGCCGATGAATACAATGCCGAAGCGTTAAAATATGGTGGTACCTTAAAGGTCCACATCAAAGTGGACACCGGCATGTCTCGTTTGGGCTATTTATGTAACGATGAACATTTTGATAGCGGAATCGAAGGCATCGTTGAAGCTTGTCAATTACCCGGTTTACAAGCAGAAGGAATCTTTACCCATTTTGCGATGGCCGATGAAGAAGATTTAATGAGCCAAGCCTATACCCAAAAACAATTTGCCCTGTTTCAAAACGTGATCCATGCAGTAGAAACAAAATGGGGCCAAACCTTTTCTTTGCATCATTGTGCCAATACCGGAGCAACCGTCGATCATCCCGAAACGTATTTAGATATGGTCCGTCCTGGCTTATTGTTGTATGGATATGGTACCCATGCAAAAAAATGGCATCTCCAACCTTTAATGTCCTTAAAAACAGTGGTCAGCACCATTAAAGTCTATGATCCAGGTACCCATGTGAGTTATGGAGGAATCTACACAACCAACAAAAAGACGCGGATGGGCGTGATTCCCTATGGATATGCTGATGGTTTTTTGCGTTCGTTATCCAATCGTTGCCAATTGATGAGTGTTGATGGTCCTGTCCAACAGTGTGGTCGCATTTGTATGGATATGGCCATGATTGATTTGACCGATAAATGGAATGTCAAAGTTGGCAGTGAAATTGAAATATTTGGACCCCATCGATCTTTGGATGATTGGGCCGCCTTAGCTGGCACGATTCCCTATGAAATTGTTTGTGCCGTGAGTAAACGAGTACCTAGATTCTATCTACAAAGTGGCAAAATCATATCGAAAGAATTATTATTAAGAATGTAATGAAAATAGCAGAAACCCGTTTGATTCCCTATGGCTTTATCAAACAAGAGCATTCCTATGTGTATGTTTATCCCATCCTAGATCGTCAGTTTTCGGTTTGTATTCAAATCATCCACCAACAAATCAAAAGCCAGATCGTGGATAATGAAACACAAGAGCCTTATATTGTATGGAAGACCCATCCCGAAGGACGATTTGTTCAATCCGTACGATCTGCATATGATCAGGTAATGCATGATTTTTTTCAACATTGCTGCATAGTAGAAACCTATCGTTTTGCCCAAACCAATCGTATTGATGCCCAAATGCCCACTCAAGCTACTTTCCCTTTTCGAAAGTATCCTTCTTATGGTGCTTATAAAAGACATGGAAAATGGTATGCCCTCATCCAATGTATCGATAAAGAAAAATTGGGTATTGGCCAAGGACCCATTGAAATTATCAATGTGAAAGCAAACGCTTCCCAATGCCTTCATCGATTGGGCATTTATCCTGCATGGCATATGAACAAACAACATTGGATTTCTATTGGTTTGGATGATACGTTGACCGATGAAGAAATTCTTTCCTATATTCAAGATAGTTTCGATCGCACGGTATAAATATCGTGCGTTTTCATTTTATTTATGGCATACTTTTCATTGTTTAAGGAAGGAAAATTTTATGAAGAAAGAAACTTATGCAGATGCGAAAATTGAAAATGTATACAAGTTGGATGGGTATGTCCCCATCGCCAAGGCCATTCCATTTGGTCTCCAACATGTCTTAGCGATGTTTATTGCCAATGTCGCACCCTTGATCTTAATTGCGGGAGTTGCGGTATATAATGGGAAACCCTTTTCCAGTCTAGAGACGGCGCGCTTGATCCAAAATTGTATGTTGATTGCCGGTATTGGTACTTTGATCCAATTGTATCCATTGGGCCCTATTGGATCGGGACTTCCGGTCGTGATGGGATTGAGCTTTACTTTCTTAGCTGCGGCGATGAATGCAGCCAGTCAAGATTATGGATATATGGTCGGCGCCATCATTATTGGTGGTATTTTTGAAGGATTATTGGGATTAACCGCCAAATATTGGCGAAAATTCATCTCTCCTATGGTCGCTGCTTGCGTGGTTGTTTCCATTGGCTTAAGCATCCTCAATGTCGGCGTACAATCCTTTGGTTCGTCTGCCAAATACGATATGGGATCATGGCAAAACTTGTTGGTAGCCACCATTACTTTGATTTCAGCTTTGATCTTCCATATCAAATTAAAAGGTATCTTTAAACAAATGTATGTATTACTTGGCATGATGGTTGGCTATGTCGTGTCGATCTGTTTTGGGATGGTGAACTTTGCCGCTATGGGCAAGACCATTTCGGAAATGGGAATCGTTGCGATTCCGCAATTGTGTGCGTTTACGCCGAAATTCAATCTGAGCCATATCCTCTCTTTTTGTTTGATCTTTGTGGTTTCCGCCGTAGAAACCATTGGCGATACCACCGCAACCGCAAAAGAAGGCTTACATCGTGATGTAACCTCCAAAGAAATTTCGGGTTCCTTAGGTGTCGATGGTTTTATTTCTGCCGTTTCTGGAGGCATTTTTGGTTGTTCCCCAATTACTTCATTTAGCCAAAATGTGGGTTTGATTTCCATGACCCATGTCGTCAATCGTTTTTGTATTCTATTTGGCGCTTTGGCGATGATCTTAGGTGGTCTCTTCCCACCCATTGGTGCTTTCTTGACCACATTGCCAGATTGTGTATTGGGTGGTTGTACCGTCATCATGTTTGGTTCGATCTTCATGTCGGGCATTCGCATGATGCATGATGCGGGCATGGATAATCGCAACGTATTGATTGCGGCTACTTCCATTTGTCTAGGCGTTGGTGTGACCCAGGTCGATGGTTTCTTTGCCCACTTGCCTCATGTATTGGGCGATATCTTTGCGGGCAACATGGTGGCCGGTGTATTTGTGGTGGCTTTGGTCATGGATCTTTTTTTACCAAAAGACCTCAAATATTATGAAACCGATGTACCAAAGGGAGAATGATTTCTCTCTTTTTTTATGAATAGGCTATAATAAACATATGGCAAATGAGATTTATATTGAACGAAGCATGGATAGTCCCGCTTCCTTAACGAATTTATTAAAAGAAAAGGGCTACAAAGTAGAAAATCGAGTGATCGAAAAAAAGATCATTGAATCCAACTATACAATTTCGCATATCTTGGGTGTGCCGCTCGCAACCAAATTATTTTTTTATAAACGATTACGCATGGTGGAGGATCAACCAAAAGTTTTAGAAAAAACCTACATTAATTTGGATATTGTGCCTGGACTGGACAAAGTCGATCTCAATGATGTGGCCTTTTTGGATGTGATCGAGAAGAAATATGGTTATCACTTGGCATCCAATCAAGAAGAGATCTTGATCGTTTCCTGCAACGAAGAAGAAGCCCATTATCTCCATGTACCCCATGGACAGGACATTGTTTTGATCAAGGGCAATTCGTATTTAAATATCGGCAAGCCGTTTGAATACTATGAAATGGCAGCCATACCATCTTTTTTCCGATTTAGGAGCGTGATCCATCAATGAACAATCCACAAGCGTTGTATCAACAACTGATGCAAAGCATCAAACAAAAGATCATTCAAGGTGAACTGCAATTGGGAGATAAATTAGATTCGGAACGAAAGATGTCGGAAATGTATGGCATCAATCGCATGACGGTACGCAATGCCATCAAAAACTTAGAAAAAGAAGGAATTGTCACCAGTTATCGAGGCAAGGGAACCTTTGTCACGCAGATTCCTACGGTCCATGATCGTCTGCAACTGGGAGATGCCGAAAATATTTCTTTATCCGTCCAGATTCGCCAAAAGGGCATGAGTTCTTCTCGTCAGGTCATTTCTTTACAGGTGGTCGATGTCCCAGACGCCGCAAAAAGCTTTTTTTCTTGTACCAAAGTCTATGAACTCATTCGCATCTTTACGATCAATGATGAGCCGTATGCACTGCAAAAGACATATCTGCCCTATCCTTTATTTCATGATATGGATCGATTTGATTTTCAAACCTGTTCGTTATATGAATATATGGCCGACCATCACCATCCAACCATTACTCAAACATCGACTTTACGAATCACTTCCCTACCTTCTGCTTATCAGAAGATCATGGATGTGAAAACCGATGATCAATTGTTTTTATTTCAATATTATGGCTATGATCCACAAAAAGAACATGTGGAATATACCCTTTCTTACAACAAGCCCAAATATACTTGTTTCAAATTTGTACAAGATCATTCAAGAAAGTGAGAAACCATGAAACTACAATTTGCTTCCGATTATCAAGAAGGAGCCCATCCTCATATCATTCACCGATTGGTCCAAACCAATATGGATCAAACACCTGGTTATGGAACCGATGTGATTTGTGCATCTGCTAAAAAACGAATTCAGGCAGCTTGTCAATGCGATGCCGAAATTTATTTTTTAAGTGGTGGTACCCAAACCAATGCCACGATCATTTCGGCTTTATTGCCTTCCTATCAAGGCGTAATGGCACCGGATTCTGGTCATATCAGTGTCCATGAAGCGGGTGCCATTGAATTTGGCGGTCACAAAGTATTGCCAATTTCAAGTAGATGGGGCAAAATTACTGCTAATCAAATCGAACAATATCTCCAAAATTTTGAACAAGACTTAAATCATGAACACATGGTCATGCCCGGCATGGTGTATCTATCGCAACCCACTGAATTTGGTACGCTGTATTCCAAAGCGGAATTAAGCGAGATCTATCGGGTATGTCAAAAATATCATCTGCCTTTGTATATGGATGGAGCTCGTTTGGCTTATGCCTTGGCATCGAAACAAAATGACATATCTTTGCCCGAATTGGCTCAATTGTGTGATATTTTCTATATTGGTGGCACAAAATGCGGAGCCTTGATTGGTGAAGCTGTCGTCATGCCACATCCCCATTTGATTCCGCATTTTTTCACGATCCTCAAACAAAATGGTGCTTTATTGGCAAAAGGAAGACTATTGGGCATCCAATTTGATGAATTATTCAAAGAGGATCTATATCTACATATTGGATATGATGCCGATGTATATGCCCAACAAATCATCGATGCCCTAAAAACAAATGGCTATCAACTGTATTTAGAAACACCAACCAATCAAATTTTCTTTATTGTGGATAACACCTTATGGAATCGATTAAGCCAAAAAGTCAATTTAAGTTTCTGGGAACAAGTAGACAAGACCCATTGTATTGTACGCATTGCGACCAGTTGGGCCACGCAACAAAAAGATGTCGATGCACTGTGTCAACTTTTGAAAGAGATCCAACATGATTCGTAAAGCACAAATGATCGATCTAAATCAAATTTTCGATCTATATGTCATTGCTCGTCAATTTATGATCCAAACGGGCAATCCTTATCAATGGAAGGATGGCTATCCAGAAAAAAAGTTGTTGGCAAAAGACATTCAATGCCAACAACTCTATGTGTATGAAACCAATCAAATTCATGGTGTCTTTGCCTTGATCATCGGTGAAGATCCCACCTATGCATATATCGAACAAGGTCAATGGTTGGATGATTCGCCCTATGGCACCATTCATCGCATTGCCAGTGATGGCACCATTCATGGTTTCTTTGGACAAGTCATCGACTTTGCTTCCAACAAAATCGCACATTTACGGATCGATACCCATGCCGATAATGCGATCATGCAGCATGTGATTGGAAAGAATCAGTTCCAATATTGTGGTATCATCTATGTACGCGATCACCAACCTCGTTTAGCCTATGAACGCATCTAACGTCGATAAGAGTTCATCCAAACTAAAGAATAATTTCACACTCATTCCGATATACGAGAACAGCGGCACAGAAAGAATTCCCATTTGTGCAACTTGTTCTTTTTTTTTTCGATGGAAATGGATTCATATCCAACGTCTGGATGCGTTTTTAACCACTTTTGGATCTTATTTTGAATTGCTACAATTTGGATAATTTTTATCGTTTTTTTATATCTCCATGATGCACACCAAGCATCGTGATGGCAGCTAAGATCATACATACAAACGCATAAGGAAATAAGGTTTGATAGCCAACATGCTCTAATAAAAAGCCACTGGCAATAGGGGTAAATACCTGTGCTGCCATGGAAAACGTATAATACATTCCGGTAAACAGGCCAATATCCCCAGCTTGGCTCATTTCTACGACCATGGGATAGCTGTTGACATTAATGGCTGCCCAACCAATACCGACACACGCAAACCATATCATCATGATCTGCGAATAGGTACCCATAATAGTCGCCATGCCATAGGCCAACGTCATCGATCCAATGCCAAATAGGATCATTGATTTCCGCCCGATTTTTTGGGAAACATGACCAATCGGAAGATAGGATAAAACCGCCACGATCGTGCCAATCATCAAACAATCGGCATAGGCCCCATTTTGTAGATGCCAAACTTGTTGCGCATATCGAGAAAACGCTGTGGTAACGGCATTATAGGCACTGTACCAAAAAAAGACAGCCACCAATACATGGATCAACGATCGTTGCATCGCTTTTGGCATCTTCTTGCCTTTAGAAGCTTCCTTCGCTTTTTCTTCTTCCGTTTTGGGTTGGGTCCCCATTTCATCTATGAGCTTCTTTTCCGGAACCGTAAGAAAAAGAATCAAAATACTGACCATCATCAATAGCACTAAGGATAGGATCAATGGTCCATATTGATTCTTTTTTAAGAACACTTTGATCAAGACCAATGTACAAAAACAACCGAAAGCACCCATCAAATTGATGATGGCATTGCCTTGCGAACGAAGTGGGGCTGGGGTCAAATCGGCCATTAAGGAAACGGCCGGTGATCGATAGATGCCCATAGCCAAAAGCAACAACACCAAGCAGAAAAGGAACGGACCAAGCTGGCTAAGATGTCCTAAAATAAGCAAAAAGATACACGCCAGCAAATTGCCAATCAAAATAAAGGGCATGCGTTTGCCTATTCTTGTATGGGTATGATCGGACCAGCGACCAAAGAGGGGCAATAGAAAAAGGGCCAAAATATTATCCAGTGACATGACTAGACCGGTCATGGTTTCTTTCATGCCAAAGCTATTTTTTAATATTTTGGGAATTTCATTGTCGTAAAATTGCCAAAAGGCACAAATCGAAAAAAAAGCTAGCCCAATGCAGATGGTTCGTTGGGTGTTCAATCGCATATATGTATTATATCTTTCCTACATGTTTTTATACAAATGTTTCGTCAACAAGATGGCAACGATCATTCCCACCATTTCGCCCAAAGGAATCGCAAACCAAACATGAAGTTGAGAATGGATCAAAAACGCAAAAGGCAACGGAATGAGAAGGAAGCGAATCAAAGAAATGATCAGGGAATACTTGCCATTGCCTAAAGCTTGGCAAACGCCTTGTAAGATGATATTGGCCCCCGCAAAAAAGAAACCCCAGACAATGATGCGTAAGGCCCATACACAAAGGGCCATGGTCTCTTGGGAAACCGCAAAAATGGATACGATAGGTTCGGTCCATCCTTCCAATAGAATGACCCCGATTCCCATGATGACCATACTATCGATCAATGCCCAACGAATGGTCGAGCGAATGCGATCTTGCTTACCGGCTCCATAATTATAGGAAATAATTGGGATTGATGCATTATTCAGACCATAGGCAGGCATAAATACAAAGTTTTGTAGTTTATAATAGATGCCATAAGCGGTGATAGAGGCTTCGGAAATGCCTCCAAGAATCAAATTCATCGCATAGGACATGATAGGAACCAACAGTTGCATCATGATGGCAGGAACCCCCACACGATAGAGATTTCGCAATATATCGGCCTGAAGATGAAAATCCGACCCATGAATGGATAGGATGGGGTGTTTATTGACATAAAACAAACCTAAGCTGATCAGAGAAACAAATTGACCAATTACAGTGGCAATGGCAGCGCCTTTTACACCCATGACAGGTAGACCCAACCAACCATAGATCAAAATAGGATCTAAAACAATATTGGTGATGGCGCCGGCTAATTGGGTCATCATCGTAATCTTGGTTCGTCCGGTAGCCACTGTTATTTTTTCCAAACACATATATACCAATGTTCCTAAGGAAAAGATCGCAATGATTCGTAAATAATCGATTCCAAATTGGGCCACGATCGCATTCTCTGTTTGACTAGAAATAAACGCTTGGGTACCAAAAATTCCAAAAAGAAATAAGCCAACAAAATACAACAAGCTCATACAAAGCGCATTGCCTGCTGCATTTTCTGCTTTTCGTATTTCTTTCATCCCTAACAAACGGGAAATCAATGCATTGATGCCTACACCCGTCCCAACACCCAGTGCAATGATCAACATTTGAATGGGAAAGGCCATGGTCAATGCGTTGATGGCCATTTCGCCGGCATTGGCCATACCTTGTATTCAGGATACATAAAAGGTATCCACCACGTTATATAAAGCTTGTCCTAACATCGACAACATCATGGGCAGCCCCATATTTAAGAGCAATTGGGGAACCGGCATCGTTGCCATCTTATTTTTTTCCATTTTATCCCTCCATAAAAAAACCACAACACGTTGGCCTTCATTCGGGGATGAAGCGTCCACCAACGCATTGTGGTTTTGTTGCTCTTTTTATAACACAATTTATTTTGAATGGAAAGTCTTTTTCACGATAAATTATGCAGGTTGTTTCTTTACATATTTGCGATAAAGATACGCACTGATCACGACAATGATTACACAGAAGATGGTCAAGACCGTAAAGATCTGAAAGTATCCCGATGCACCAGAACTGCGATCCAGGATCGTACCAAAGGCCGTACTTAAGAACATATCTGGCAGATACCCAACAATGGAAGCAATACCAATGGCCGTACCGGCTACTTTGACCGGAATATTGATTTCATGCATGGTCGAAAACATGACCCCATATAAGCTCATACTGAATAGACCAGGAATCAAGGTCAAGATGGCAATCAATAGACTCGGTGCGCCAGTACCTACTAAGATCACAAGCAAGATCGATACGGCTAATAAAGCGCCGCCAAAACGGAACCAATTCAACGTAGAATGGAAGAGTTTATCCGCTAAGATGCCTCCCAATGGGGCTGCCACCAACATGACAACGTAGGTTCGTAAGATAGAACAAATACCGGCAATAGTATTGGAGAGACCAACAATATCGGTCAAATAGGGAGTGAAATACGAAGCGCAACTATAAACACCATAAATACAGAAGAACATGATCGAAACCAACCAAATCGATGGGTTCTTTAATACGGCCCCGACATCACTGAAATGGAACTTGTCTGCTTCAGCTGTTGATAGATCTTTATCCGTGGATCCTTCCATAAAGAGGCCTAACAAGATGGCAGCTAATAAAGTAAATACGGCCATAGACATAACAGCGGCAAAGAAGCCCATTTGTTCATTGGCATCCCCACCAAAGGCATTGTAGGCCCACAAGTTGATGGCAGCGACGATGGCTGCGGTCGTCCCATTGGCTGCATAATAGATGCCATACATACGTCCTTGTTCCGCATCGGTACCAATCATACGAATGGCTTTTAAAATAGCGGTCCAGAACACAAATCCAGAACAGATGGCCAACAACAACCAAATCACCAAGGCACAATGATACGTTGTTGCAGGAGAAAGATTGGCCATGATCAAGACCCCAAACAAAACCGTAAGAATGGTTTCTCCCAATAGAGATAAGATCAAAGCTTTTTTCGGATTGACTTTATCGGCTAAGATACCGCCAGGAATATATAAGATGACACAACCAATCGCATACATCGTCAGCAATAAACCCGATTGCGCATTACTGATATGTAAGACATGGATCAGTGGATCATAAAATACATATTTTAAATACGGGAAAATATAGATTGAACCTCCCGCCAGTCCTAAAATAATCAATGTTAAATATTTTCTAGCGTTTTTACTCATCATTCAATTCCTTCCTTTTTGAAAAATTTCAATGATTTCTTCTTTGGTCTTATCACCAAGATCTTCTTTCATCGCATGAACTACAGAAATCGAGAGAAGGATGGTGATAAAGATCAGCCAGAAACCAATATCGATCGCAAATTTCTGGATCAGGCTCAAACCGCCGACCAACGTCAAAGCAATCGCCAACACAAAGATGGCTATCGCCCAGCTAAAGCGGTTGTATAAATGAGGATCTCGATTGGGATCTAAATGTTTGGATGTGGCATTTCCCAACACCAAAGCGGTTGAATCAATCGTTGTTGCCAAAAAGACAAAGCACAATACAATGGTAACGACAATAAAGATCTTGGGAAATGGCAAGGTATGAAGGATGGCCAAGACAACCCCTTCATTGCCTTCTTTGGCAAGAATGGAAACCAGATTCACAACACCATGTCTTTGAAGATACAATGAATAGCCACCTAACAAGCCTAAAAACGTACAACAACCCAATGTTCCATAGACCATTTGTCCCAACAACACTTGTTTTAGAGTACGTCCTTGCGAGACTTTGGCAATAAAGATCCCCATGATGGGAATAAAAGTTAACCACCATCCCCAATAGAACATGGTCCATCCACTCACAAATTTTTTATCGCCAAAGGGATCGGTATAAAAAACCAATCGGGGCAATTTATCTAGATACAAACCAATGGTATTTAATTCCATACTGATCAAATCACCCAAAGGGGTGACGCAAACAAAGCCAGCAAGAAAGACACCAATAATGATCATATTCAAGTTGGTCAATTTACGAATGCCATTATTTAAGCCGCGAAATACGCTCCATCCAAAAATCGCAAACCAGACCGCAAACACAAAGATCTGCATTCCCATATTGGCTGGCAATCCCGTTAGATCCGCTATCAATTTGGACATGACCGGAACCCCCAAGCCTAGCGATGTCGTGATGGATGCAACGATCCCTAACACCACACAAATATCAATGATCTTGGCAAATATTGTATGGGTGAATGGCTCACCAAATAATGGTGTCATGGTATTGGAAATTTTTACATCTTTCGAATTGCGAATATACAACATATAACAAATGGCTGCAACGGCCGGTAGATAAAAGGCCCAAGCACTGAATCCCCAATGAAATTGGCCATACATATGCGCATATTCATAGGCCTTGGTGGACATGGCTTTGATGTGAAAAGGGGTGTCGGTCAAATAATACAAAGGTTCCGCAAACCCAAGAATGACCGTGCTGGATCCAGCCCCTGATGTGAAGATCATCGCGGCCCAGCTGAAGGTCGAAAAGCGGGGCTTTTCATCGGGTTTGCCTAATTTGATGTTGCCATATTTACTAAAGTACAAATAAAAGAACATACCGAAACAAATGACATTGACCAAGACATACATCCACCCCAATTTGCCAACGACAATTTGAAAAGCACCTTGAATAAAACCAATGATCACTTCGGGCCAAAAGGCCAATGTGAGCACGATCAGGGCAATCAGTCCCATGGCCGTAAAATAAACGACCTTGTCCATTTCTTTCAATGCTTCTCGCATGGATCTCACTCCTTTATTTTGCGAATTGTCTTACATCTACATCATTGACCATCTTAAATACTTTATCTTGTTGTCCAAGCAAGACATAACATAAGTTTTCGGCCGCAATTCGTTGACATTCATACAATGAAAAATCCGAATAGAAGGCCATGTGTGGGGTCAATATGACATCTTCTCGTCCCACAAGAGGACTCTTTTTCGTGTTTTCATTGGTTTCTTCGACCAACACATCCAGACCAGCTCCAAAGATCTGTCCATGATCTAATGCTTCCAATAAGGCATCTTCATCGATCATGGCACCTCGCGATACATTTACGATGATGGGTTTCTTTTTCATCATCGCAAAGGCTTCGCGATTCAACATATTGACATTTTTATCGGTCAATCGCATATGCACACTGATCACATCCGAAGTTTCAAATAACTCTTCTTTACTCACCAGCTTGACCCCTAAAGCCTGGGCCACTTCTGGCTTACAAGTCGGACTATAGGCAATCACATGCATGCCAAAGCCTTGGGCTCTTCGTGCCACCGCTTTACCAATCTTGCCTAGGCCAAGGATCCCAAAGGTCGATCCTTCCAAACGAATCATGCCTGAAGTGGAATTGTAGTCATAAACATGTTTGTATTCAATTTCTCGATCGTAGTGTTTTAATTTTCGAGCCACGGCCAACATCAAGGCCATCGAATGATCGGCAACTTCTTGGGTACAATATTCACCAATGACAGTAACGGCCGTGTTTTGTGCTTGCGCAGCATCCGCATCCACAAAGTTGTATCCCGTAGCTTCAATGGAAATTCCTTTTAAATGGGGATTGCTTTGAATGATCTCTTTGGGAAATTCCAAGTACGAAGTCAAGATCCCATCGACATCGGCAATCGCCTCTTTAAAGGCTTGTTCATTGCCTTCATGCACATAGAGAGAGATCTCGGTATCTTCACCAAGAAACTTTTTGAAAATATTTTTTTCAATATTTAAGTCTCGATTCAAAGGCTCCTTATAATCACAAATCGCAATTTTCATCGTTAGTCCCCCAATTTGTCAAAGGCCTCTTGAAGTTTGGCCAATACGACTTTATTTTGTTCCGTTGTGCCAATGGAAATACGCAAAAAATGATCGAATCCCCAAC
The DNA here is from genome assembly GCF_034090965.1 of Absicoccus sp. Classification (NCBI taxonomy): domain Bacteria; kingdom Bacillati; phylum Bacillota; class Erysipelotrichia; order Erysipelotrichales; family Erysipelotrichaceae; genus Absicoccus; species Absicoccus sp. Next base: position 14,134 of record NZ_JAXDRQ010000059.1, read on the forward strand.
CTGTACAAGGACGAACAATGACACCATTTTGCAGCAAGATCTCAGCCACTTCATCCGCTGGATACGGACATTGAAAGAACACAAAGTTGGCTTGGGAATCAATCGGGGCACAACCCATCTTCGTTAATTCTTCATTCATCCATGTGCGATCTTTGATCATAAGATCGCCATATTTCTTTGGTTCTTCTGGATGTTCCATCAAAGCGACAGCACCAGCCAAGCCCATACGATTCGCATTAAATGGTTCACTGACCGTATCGTACCAATTGATGAATGCAGGATTAGCAACCAAATAACCAATACGACCACCTGCTAAACCATAATATTTTGAGAAGGTATGAATATTGATCACATTCTTACCGGCTTTGATATAGGGCATCAAATCCGGTAATAAGTCGGGATCGGTAAAATCGGCATAGGCTTCATCGACAACCAACCAGCATTTTTCTGGTAAGGCATCAATGAACGCACCAAATGTGTCTTTATCAATGACGGTTCCCGTTGGATTGTTGGGATTACAGATCCATACGATTTTGGTTTTGTCGGTCAATGCCTTCTTATAATCGGCAAGATCAATGGTGTAGTCTTCATTCAAAGGAATCTCAACCACTTTCGCTCCCATGATCTTGGAAATTTCCCGATACAAACGATAGGATTCTTTTGGCAACAAAACTTCATCGCCGTCTTCCAATAAGGTCTTGGCTACTTCATCCAAGACATTGCCGGCCCCATGACCAAGACTGACCCAGTCGCCATCCACACCAAATTTTTCACCAACCAATTCTTTTAAGCGAATATAGTTTTTTTCTGGATATATGTTCATACGGCCAATTTCGGCTTGCATCGCCTGCACAGCCACTGGATACGGCCCATATTGATTCTCATTGGAACCCAGTTTAATGACACTCGTTAAGCCATATTCCTCCATCACTTCATCCATACTTTTTCCAGATACATACTTTTCACAATCGTATGCGAATTTACGAATACCTTTTACCATTTTGTCTCCTTTTCTTTCTTTTGGAACACATTGAGATCTCGTACATGTGACCAAAAACAAAAAAAGGCGTCAAACCACGATGGGATTGACACCTTTGTCTTGTCGGTATTATAAAACTATATTAAAAAAATGGTCAATGTGATATGGCCTTATTTTAAATATTTTTTGTATTTTATTAATTATATTTTGTATATATCTATTTTATATTAATATTCTTCCGTTTTGTTTCATTTTTGTACATCATTTTTTCAACAAAAAAAGAAAAGAGATTCAAAAACCTACTTTTCTTCTGCGAACTCCAAGCTTCGATTTTCAAACGACGTTAAAAATACGATATCGGTTTTGGTCTGCCCATATATTTGCAGATTCTGGATAAATGCATCCAATTGTTTCATGGAGTCATAGATCACTTCCAATAAATAAGCATAATCGCCTGTAATTGTATAACTCGAAACCACATTGGTCTCTGACTCAATATAAGCTAAAAATTCGGATCGATATTTTGCCTGCAAGTTCACTTTGATGAAAGCTTTGATATTCATGCCCAACTGTTCCATATTCAATTGCGCATGATAGCCTTCAATATAGCCTTCTTCTTCCAATCGTTTGATTCGAACCAATACGGCAGGTGAAGATAAAAAGACTTGTTGCGCAATTTCTTTGATCGAACTCCGAGCATCTTTTTGGAGAATATTCAATATTTTGCGATCGATCCCATCTAGATTTTTCGCCATGGTATCACTTCCTATTTACATATGCTTCGTGTTCATCTTGGATCTTTTGGAGTTGTTTTGGATGATCAGCTAGTGTAACCAGGATATGGACCATCACCAAGATCGCATTTTTCATTCCAAAACGTCCGCCTTCTGCTTTCATATCTTGCGCAAATTCTTGGGAATATAAGGCATCGGCTTTGCCAATCGAGATCATGGGGCAAAATACCGGAATGGATAAACTGACATTGCCCACATCAGTGGAATAGGTCAAAACGTGTTGCTTATCGGGTGTTAGGCCCAATTGGGTCATGATGTCAAAGACCATTTGTTCCATGACCGCATTGGGAACGATTTCGGCATAGGTTGGGTTCAATTGTTCATTCATGAATTGGTTTTCCGTTGCGATGGCACAACCTCTGGCACAATTTTCTACTCTTTCTTTGAGCTTTAAGATTTGTTGATAGCGATTGGCTCGCAAATAAACATAGGCACTGGCTTGTTCCGGAATCGCATTGGGGATCTTACCGCCTTCGGTAATGATGCCACTGATCTGACAGCCCGGTTCCAATTGGGGACGTAACATATCTAAGGCATGAAAAAACAATTGGACCCCATTCAAGGCGTTGATGCCTTCCCAAGGATTGATGGATACATGGGCACTTTTGCCATAATAATGAACATACAAATCACTGGCAGCCACGGTCTTAAAGCATGGATAATTATGCGGCCCCATCTGGGTCAGGATCGCAAATGCATAGGAATCAAACATGCCTTTGGCCAACATCGCAATCTTGGCACCGCCTACTTCTTCATTGGGAGTGCCAATGAGTTCCACTTGAAAGGGAAAATCTTCATAGGCCGCTTCTAAGGCTAGCGCACAAACAATGGAAGCCGCACAACTGGCCGAATGACCGAGACTATGCCCCTGCTCTTCGATGGCATCATATTCACAGAGAATGGCTACTTTTGGTTTATTTTGATTTTGATCTGTCGCTCTACGAGCCCAAAAAGAATGTTTGATTCGCTTGATCGGAGAAGTGACTTGATACCCGTTTTCTTTCAATGTTTTTACTAAAAAAGCCACTGTCTTTTTTTCATTTCCAGAAGGTTCTGGATGTTCATTCATCCAATCGAGAATTTGGTATCCCAAAGGAAGATAGTCCGCAATGGCTTGATCGATGGATCTTCTCTCTTTCAATTTGAGTCCCTTCCTTTATGTCCAAAATTCTAACACGGGTTTTTTTGATTTTGAAGTAAAAGATGCCTTTTGCTCTGCATATCGTTGGAATCATGGTAGAATACGGATATGTCCGAATCCATGAAATTACGGCTTGCATATGCCATGAATCAATGCATGAAAAAAGCAAGTGTTGAAAATATCACCATCAAAGAAATTTGTTTTGCGGCGCAGTGTTCCCGTCAAACGTTTTATCGTTGTTTCAAAGACAAATATGATCTGATCAATTGGTATTTTGATCGTATTCTTCATATTTCCTTTGATCGCATGGGACAAGGAAGAACCATTCACGATGGTTTATTGAAAAAATTCCAATATATTCAAGAAGAACATTTATTCTTTTATGCTGCCTTTTCCATGGACACCCAAAATAATTTACGCCAACATGATTTTGAGATGATCTATGCGTTTTACATCGATTTGATCACCAAGAAGAAAAACTATCCATTGGATGCCAAAATGATGGATATTTTAGAAATCTATTGTTTTGGGTCGGTCTATCGCACGGTCAAATGGGTCTTACATGGCACAAAAGAATCACCCGAAGAATTGGTGGATATTCTCATTCAAGCGATGCCACAAGATTTATCGGCTTTGTATAAACAATTAGAAATCTATTAGTGATACAGGTTACATTTTCAATGAAATGTAACTTGTTTTTTATTTCACAAATCTATTATTGTATAGATAGAAATACAAAGGAGAATCATTTATGGCAAACAGAATTTCATTAAATCCAACTTCTTATCATGGAAAAGGAGCTATTCAAGAAATCATCACGGAAATCCAAGCCCATGGATTCACGAAAGCTTTTGTCGCCAGCGATCCCGACTTGGTTCAATTTGGTGTAACGGCCAAGGTGACGGATTTATTGGATAGCGCCAACATTCCCTATGTACTTTATAGTAATATCAAGCCCAATCCAACCATTGAAAATGTAACTTCCGGTGTCGAAGCCTTTAAACAAAGTGGCGCCGACTGCATCGTTGCGATTGGTGGTGGTTCTTCCATGGATACATCCAAAGCCATTGGTATCATCATTGCGAATCCTGAATTTGAAGATGTTCGTTCTTTGGAAGGTGTAGCACCCACGAAAAATCCATGTGTGCCGATCCTAGCTGTTCCAACCACAGCGGGTACCGCTGCTGAAGTAACGATCAACTATGTCATTACGGATGTGGAAAAAGAAAGAAAATTCGTATGTGTCGACCCACATGATATGCCTATTGTTGCGATCGTGGATCCCGATATGATGGCTTCGATGCCAAAGGGATTAACCGCAGCAACCGGTATGGATGCCCTGACGCATGCGATTGAAGGATATACCACAAAAGGGGCTTGGGAAATGACTGATATGTTTCATTTGGAAGCCATTCGTTTAATTGCTGAAAATCTAAGAGCGGCTGTTGAAAATGATCCAAAAGGTCGTGAAGGCATGGCACTGGGTCAATACATTGCCGGTATGGGATTTTCCAATGTTGGTTTAGGCATCGATCATTCGATGGCTCATACCTTAAGTGCGCATTATGACACGCCACATGGTGTGGCTTGTGCCTCTTTATTACCAATTTCTATGGAATTTAATCGCGATCATACGGGTGAAAAATATCGTGAGATTGCTCGTGCCATGGGTGTTGAAGGTGTAGATGACATGAGTCAAGAAGAATATCGTGATGCGGCCATCCATGCCGTTAAACAATTAAGCAAGGATGTAGGCATCAATCCGAAAAACGATCGCATCAAAGAAGAAGATCTGGATCAATTAGCCATCGATGCGTTAAATGATGCTTGTTATCCTGGAAACCCAAGAGAAGCTACCAAAGAACAAGTCATTGAGATGTTTAGACAATTGATGTAAAGTGCAGAGAAATCTGTGCTTTTCTTTTCGGTTGACAAATATCTATTTTCTTCTATTCTTTAAGGAAAGGAGAAAATCATGAAACATTATACATATAAACCACAAGGAACTTGTTCCACCCAAATTGAATTTGATTTGGATGGACATACCCTACACAACGTACACTTCACCAATGGCTGTCCCGGTAACTTGCTAGCCATTTCCAAACTATTGGAAGGTGCCGATGCCCAAAAAACTGTTGATATTTTAAAAGGAAATACATGTGGCATGAAAAATACATCGTGTGCCGATCAATTAGCCAAAGGGATTGCCGCAGCATTACAGAGTGAATAATATGATCATTCGTAACGCAACTTTGGAAGATGCCCCCCGTCTGGTTGAGATTTATGATTATTATGTCCAACAGACGGCCATTACTTTTGAATATCAGACACCATCCGTTATTGCTTTTCAACAACGTATGAAAAAGACCATGGAAATGTATCCCTATCTGGTGATCGTAGATAACAATACGATCATGGGATATGCGTATGCCGGTCATTTAAATGTACGAGAAGCCTATGATTGGTCTTGTGAAATGACCATTTATTTAGATCCTAGTGCTCGTAAAAAGGGATATGGAAAAAAGCTCTATTTTGCTTTAGAAGAAGCCTGTAAAAAAATGGGAATCACCAATTTCTATGCGTGTATTGGCTATCCGCAAAAAGACGATGCCTATCTAACGAAAAACAGTGCCCAATTTCATGCACACCTAGGCTATAAAGAGAATGGCTATTTTCATCATTGTGGATATAAATTTCATCGATGGTATGACATGATCTGGATGGAAAAAATCGTAGATGTGGTAGAACATCCAAAACCCATCATTCCCTACCCCAATATAAAAGAGACAAACCGTTAATTGGTTTGTCTTTTTGATTGATAAATTTTAACACCTAAGATTCCACAGCCGATGCCAATCAAAATACCAGCTAAGACGTCGGTCGGAAAATGCACATATAAATACAATCTTGAGAAGGCAATCAGTATCGCAAAAATTCCAATGATTTGCCATCCTTTAAATTTGTTGAGATAGAACACGCTCGCAATCGTAAAGGCCATGGCCGTGTGTCCCGAAGGAAAGGAAGAATGATCTCCCACTTCTGGAATCAATAAGTGGACATTCGGATTGACCATATATGGACGTGGCCGCGCAAAGAAATGTTTTAACACCAAGTTACAACCAATCAAATCAATGATCAACGCAAGGGTACACATAATACCAATTTTTCGTGTTTTGGGATTGATTAATAATACCAACGTCAATCCAAACCAAATCAAACCATGATTTCCTAATTTTGTGATGCCAATCATACAAGCATCTAACCAAGAGGTATGTATATTTTGAATCGCATTTAAAATTTGTATTTCCATATTATTCCTTAAAATATTCCTTGGCGAGTGAAATCACTTTATTTGACAATAAGAACAGAGCAATTAAGTTCGGGATGATCATAAAACCATTAAAGGTTTCGGCAATATCCCAAAGTAAACCTAAGTTGACAGTTGCACCTAATATCGAAACCAATGAATAAATTACCAAGAAGGGTTTGACCCACTTTTCACTGCCAATAAATTCCACACAACGAGACCCATACAGTCCCCAACCAATCGTGGTTGAAAACGCAAAACAACACAACGCAACGGCCGTAAAGATTGATACCCAATGGCCATAAACGGAAACAAAACCTGCAATGGTCAATTCGGCACCGGCTGGTGCCCCATAGGTAATGGCTTCATTACCTAATAGAATAACCAATGCCGTCAAAGTACAAATAACGATCGTATCGACAAAGACTTCAAAGATTCCAAACAAGCCTTGACGAACGGGTTCGTCCGTATCGGCACAAGCATGCGCAATACTACCCGTACCTAAGCCAGCTTCATTGGAGAAGATCCCGCGGGATACGCCTTTTCGTAAGCCAATCATCATCGAACCAATGGTTCCCCCGGTCACAGCTTGGGGATTGAAAGCACCCACAATAATGGAAGCCAATACATGTGGCACGCGATCGATATGAATCAGTATCACACCCAGTCCCAACACAATATATAAAATAGCCATGAACGGCACCAATCGTTCGGATACCCGTCCAATTCGTTTGATACCACCTAGTAAGACAACAGCCACCAATCCCATAATGATGATACCTAAAATCAAATTAATGGATGATAGTTGACTTTCTTGTACCGCATGCATATTCAATAAAGCTTCATTGATGGCAGCAACGATCGTATTAACCTGGGTCGCATTTCCGGTCCCAAATACGGTTAATATACCTAAGATGGAATAGGCATAAGCTAAAAAGAGCCATTTATGCGATAGGCCATTTTTAATGTAGTACATGGGACCTCCCACATATTCGCCATCTTTACTTTTTTCACGATACCGAACCGCCAAGGTGACTTCCGCAAATTTGGTACACATGCCTAAAAAGGCAGAGCACCACATCCAGAAGACGGCACCGGGTCCACCAATTGCCACGGCTCCGGCCACACCGGCAATATTTCCAGTACCGACTGTACCGGCCAGTGCTGTACAAACGGCTTGAAAAGGAGAGATCGAACCTTTTTGGGCTTTTTTTCGATCAAAGACCTTCCCAATCGTATTTTTCATGGCATCCGAAAACTTACGTACTTGTAGAAAGCGCGTACGAATCGTCAATAAGAGACCCACACCAATGATTGCCACCATCGCGGGAATTCCCCAGATAAACGTATTCAACGTTTGATTGATTTGTATAATTGTTTGTATCATGTTATACCCCTAAAACGTAGCGCTACCATCATACACTATTTCGAAATCTTTTCCAAATATTTGACAGGCACTTGTTTCGTTAGCCAGATGCCATTGGGTGATTGATAGAAACAATAGCCATCTTGGATCATTCTTTGCGTATCGATTTGATAAATAACGGGTTTTCCATGACGAGATGCCACCTTTGTAGCCGTGGGAATATCGTTGGAAAGATGCACATATAAACGTTCCATCGGCAATAATCCTTGTTTCGAAATGGAAGCCACGGATTTTTGGGCAGTCCCATGATACAAGATTTTTGGTGGAATACCGGCTTCCAATTCCAAATCAATAGGAAGAGAATGACCATAATTGGCTCGAATCTTGGTATGGTCTGCATTGAAGCTATATCTTCCTTTTTCATCACTTGCCACAATATCTTCTAACATGGGCATGGTGATAAAGCGATAGCTATCAGCATTGATCCCAGCCAATAAATCATGGACATTGGCCCATCCATGCGCATCCAAGGAAATACCAATAACTTCGGGATGATGACGCAAGATCAAAGAAATAAATTTACTCATTTTGGTTTTATTCATATGACTTGATACTTCCTATTCAATTTATTTTGTTGCCAATCCACGATATTTTGTGCGGATTGTTGATTCATAGCTTGAAAGTTTTCGGTTGTGAATGGAGCTACATGTGGCGTCAATATCGCATTATCACAATCGATAAAAGGTGAGTCCGTACATGGTTCATGATCAAATACATCGATGGCAGCCCCACGAATTTGATGTGACATCAATGCAGCTTTTAAAGCTTGCGTATCCACAATGGAAGCCCGGGCAATATTGATTAATACACTTTCTGGTTTCATCTTTGCAAGTTCTTCCTTGCCAATCATGCCTTTGGTTTGATTGGTCAATGGCACATTAATGGAAATATAATCACTGCTAGATAGTAAAGTATCCAAATCGACATACTGCACATGATACATATTGTCCCATTCTTTATGGGGATGGCGGCAATAATAGACAATATCCATCCCAAATGGATAGGCTCTTTTCGCAATTTCTTTACCTATGCCCCCAAAACCAATCAATCCTAAGCGTCGATTCTTAGCACCCATGCTCCTTTGTCGATGCCATAGGCCTTGATGCATTTCTTTATTTTCTTGATTGATATTTCGCGCAAAATACAATAAAAAGGCCAAGGCATGTTCTGCCACGGCGGCTTCAACCAGTCCGGTAGTTCGTAATACGGCAATGTTGCGTTTCTGACAGGCAGATACATCAATATTATCGTAGCCAATGCCTCGTCGTGAAATCACTTGTAGATGGGAACAGGCATCCATGATCTTCGCATTGATGGGTTCAGGTCCACAAATAACAGCTTGGGCATCTTGGATGCATTCGATCATTTGATTTGGATCCGCGCCTGAACCTAGATTCAAATAGGAATAATCAACAATTTCATTGCCTTTCAATACTTGTTTGGCTTTTTCATCAAAATTTCGTCCTGTGATCACAATTTTCATGTTTATCTCCGAACGATAGCTTGCACCGGACAAATTGGTTCGCATTGCCCACAATGCAGACAACGATTTTGATCAATTTGAGCGGGCGCCATCGTACAATCGATGCATTTTTGAGGACACACTTCTAAACATTTACCACATTGGATACAAGCCGATGTAATGAAATATCCACTGGGTTTGATTGAACCATCCCCCAATGTAAATGAATCTCTAGTTACATGAGATGGATCACTAATATCAAAATATTGCCCAGCTCCTTTATCCAAAATAAACACTTGTAAGATGTTTCGCGTACCTTCTGGATAGATTTTTTGCATATAGGTATTCTTTTCAAAGATTTCTTCTAGTTTTTCATGGCCAATATTCCGGACATGACCCGATAATGAAATGGATTTCTTCTCTTTGATCCCAGAAAGACTGATATATTTTTGATCCATCAATTGCTCATAAAAAGCTTTTCCTTTGGCGGTTAAAAAATAGACACCTTTTTCATCATACAACATCATATCGATTACCCGTGTGATAGGATGTCCATTCTCATCGATGGTTGCGACCACACAGGAGTGTATGTCTTCCACTAATATTCTTAAATAGTCTTTTGTTTCCATAGGGTCCCTCTCTTTGTTTTACTATATTATTATACATGGAAACGGGTACGTTGCGTTTTTGATTCCATTTGATTGGCGTACAATATGTTGTACATTATAAAAAAAGTAAATAAAGGAGGCATACATCATGTTGGCTGTTAACTATACCTCGCTTAGAAAGAATATGAAATCATATTTCGACAAAGTTGTGAATGAATATGAAACGATGGTCGTTACTCGTAAAAACAATGAAAATGTTGTCGTTTTATCGGAAGATACCTACAATAATCTAATGGAAAATATCCATGTATTAGGAAATAAAGAAAATTATGATTGGCTCATGGAATCGAAGAAGCAATTGGAAGAGGGAAATCAAAAAATACATGATCTAATTGAGGATACACATGAATAAAGTTTTCACCAAAAATGGATGGATCGATTATCCATTTTGGCAAACGGAAGACAAGAAAACCTTAAAAAAAATCAATCAGTTGATTAGAGATATCGAAAGAAATGGGAATGCTGGTATCGGCAAGCCCGAACCGTTGATTGGTGACTTTGCGGGATTTTGGAGTCGAAGAATCAATAGTAAAGATCGATTAATTTATCGATTGGATGAAAACAATATTTATATCATTGCTTGTAGATATCAGGCTTGACAAACATTTCATTGGTTGGTAAATTTTAGACAAGGGAATGAGGTTCTCCCGCGATCGATTCGAAACTGCCATTCTGGCTGATGACTTCTGAAAAGAAGCCATCAGTCTTTTTTTATGTGAGGAGAGAAGATATGAACACAATCTATAAACACCTTTTATTAGCTGTATTGGTTGGCTTTCTTGTTGGGGCCATCGATGCTTTATTTGGCCGTGTCCTGATTTGGATCACGGCCTTCCGTACGCTTCATTATGTATGGTTACTGCCTTTTTTACCATTGGCAGGACTCTTGATCACTTGGCTTTATCATACCTTCAGTCAAGAAAGTTTAGGTGGTATGACCTTGATCTTTGAAACCCGTTTAGATCAACGAAAAGACATTCCTTTGGCCTTGCTTCCACTGGTGATGGTGGGCACATGGATCACGCATTTATTTGGCGGGAGTGCCGGACGTGAAGGTGTGGCCGTACAAATTGGTGCGACCCTGGCCCATTGGTTGGGCAAAAAATGCCACTTGCCCGATAACAGTAAGATTTTGTTGATCACGGGTATGGCAGCTGGATTTGCTGGATTGTTCCAAACCCCATTAGCCGCCACCTTCTTTGCGATGGAAGTCGTGATTGCGGGCTACTTGGATGTCTATGCCTTATTACCTGCCATTCTGGCCAGTTATGTGGCTTGTTTCACATCTCGTTTCTTGGGCTTGCCAAAATTTGCCGTTACGCTTCCAACAAGCCTGCCTCTCCATTCTCTATCTACGATGGGCTCGATTGTTTTATTAGGCATTGCCTTTGGCTTAACAGGACGGCTCTTTGCTACGATGTTGGCAAAAGCGAAATCCTGGATGAAACGATCCATTCCCGATCCATATCAGCGGATTGGTCTGGTTTCCATTCCTTTGGCCATTGCTTTGATGCTTTTCTTTGGTGGTCGCTACTGTGGTTTGGGGACAAACTTGATCACCAATAGTTTTACCCATCAAACCATCTATGCATGGGACTGGATCTTAAAACTATTCTTTACCATTCTTACTCTCTCGATTGGCTTTCAAGGTGGTGAAGTCACTCCTTTATTTTCCATAGGTGCTAGTTTGGGTGCCCTTTTGGGTCAACTTCTTGGTTTGGATCCCCTGCTTTGTGCAGCTTTGGGTTATGCCGCCGTATTTGGTAGTGCCACCAATACGTTATTTGCCCCCATCTTTATTGGTTTGGAAGTTTTTGGTGGAGCCAATATGATTCCGTTTGCGTTGGTTTGCATCCTGGCTTATGTAGTCAATGGAAACCATTCCATCTATACGGCCCAATCCAAAGTGATATACTGAAAGTAGAAATGAGGTGGTCTTATGTCTATTGTTGGTGCAATCCTGGTTCCACATCCACCATTGATCTTGCCCGAAGTCGGTCGTGGTGAAGAAAAGATCATTGAACCGACGATCCAAGCCTACAAACAAGCAGCAAATTTTGTCGCTCATTTGCATCCAGAAACCATTGTGCTTTCCTCGCCTCACAGCATCATGTATACCGATTATCTACATATTTCCCCTGGCACCCATGCGCAAGGTGATATGGCTTCATTTCGGGCTCCTAATGTCCAGATCGAATGTGACTACGATCAAGCATTGAGTCAACGAATTTGTGATCTGGCCGAAGAAAATCATTTGCCGGCTGGCTATCTCGGTCAACGCGATCCGTCCCTCGATCATGGAACGATGGTTCCCTTGTATTTTGTCAAACAAAAATATCCGCACTTTCAATTGGTTCGTTTAGGTATTTCCGGTATTTCTTTGGCTGAACACTATCATATTGGTCTATTGATCCAACAAGCCGCCAAAGAACTCGATCGAAGAATCGTTTATATTGCGAGTGGTGATCTTTCTCATAAATTAAAAGCCGATGGGCCTTATGGTTTTGATTCCCATGGCCCTATCTATGATGAAAAAGTCATGGATGTATGTCGAAAAGCTGCTTTTGATGAATTGTTGACATTCGATCCCCTCTTGCTTCAAAAAGCGGCCGAATGTGGTCATCGCTCCTTTGTGATCATGGCTGGTGCGCTGGATCGGTGCCAAGTCGAAGCACATGTCTTAAGTCATCAAGATGTAACCGGTGTTGGCTATGGCGTTGCGACTTTTAAAGTATTGGGAAAAGATCCAAAACGTAATTTTCTGGACCAATTTGAAAGCGAAGAAAAGAAACGCATTCAAGCCCAACGAGATGCCGAAGATGCCTATGCTGCTTTAGCACGAAAAACCGTCGAATCCTATATCACCCATCGAACCGTTCCTTCGATAGAAGGCCTTCCCCAAGACATGCTCTCTCAAAGAGCAGGGGTTTTCTGTTCGATTCATAAAGATGGACGATTGCGAGGATGTATTGGTACCATTGGTCCAACCAAGGAAAATATTGCCCAAGAAATCATCGCCAATGCCATTTCAGCAGCTACACAAGATCCACGATTTGATGCGATTCGCAAAGAAGAACTGAACCATCTTTCTTATAGTGTAGATGTCCTTTCCCCACCCGAAAACATCACTTCTTCGGATCAATTGGATGTGCATCGATATGGTGTCATTGTTACACAGGGACATAAACGTGGATTATTATTACCGAATTTAGATGGGGTCGATACCATATCCCAACAAATTGAAATTGCCAAACAAAAAGCCGGGATCTGGGAGGATGATCCCGTCGAGCTGCAACGCTTTGAAGTCGTTCGCCATACTTGAGGTATCGTATGATTTGTTCCACTTGTTTTCGTCATTGTCAGCTACAAGAAGGTCAAATCGGCTTTTGTCGAGCTCGACAAAATAAAGGCGGTAAAATCATCTGTGCAAATTATGGTTATGTAACATCCATGGCCATAGATCCCATTGAAAAGAAGCCTTTAGCCCTGTTTCATCCCGGCAGTACCTTGCTTTCAATTGGCAGTTATGGTTGTAACCTGGATTGTCCATTTTGTCAGAACTTTCAAATTTCTCGCATGGCAAAGTCATCGGATGCGAACTTTGTTTCACCAGAGAAAATACGGGATATGGCCTTGCAAGCCAAACAAACCCAATCCAACCTGATCGGCGTTGCTTATACCTATAATGAAATGTTGTGTAGTTGGGAATATGTGCGTGATTGTGCCCAATTGATCCATAAGGCCCATCTGTTGAATGTCTTGGTGACCAATGGAACCGCTAGTCTAGCCGTTTTGGATGAGATTCTTCCATATATCGATGCCATGAATATTGATCTCAAAAGCTTGAATGCCCAAACTTATGCATCGATCTTACATGGTGATCTAAATCAAACCATGGCTTTTATCGAAAAGGCAATTCCTGCCTGCCATGTTGAGATCACAACCTTAGTTGTTCCTGGCATGAACGATAGCGAATCCGAAATCGATGCCCTGACACACTGGATCAGTCAACAAGATCCCAATATCCCCTATCATTTAACGCGTTATTTTCCAAGATATCAGATGGATACACCTGCTACCAATATCTCTACATTGTATCGTTTGAAAGAAATTGCCCAAACCCATTTGCATCATGTTTTTGTGGGCAATGTATAGGTCAGAGTCTTCTGACCTTGTTTTTTGGCTATTTAGTTATATAATGTAATTACTTTTGATAATTAGAAGCACAAAATGAATGATCGTGAAATGTTTGATGCGTTTTATCTAGCCAAACGGATTTGGGAGTTACAACCCGAATTGCCAGCTGGATTAAGTTCGCAAAGTATCCATATCTTGGATTGTATCCATCAATTAAAAAAACAAAAAAAGCTTGTTTATGTGAGTGATGTCAGTACCTTCTTAGAATTGCCACGTCCTGGCATCACCAAGTCCATTCGGCAATTAGCACAAATGGGTTATGTGGAAAAGAAAGCCGATGAACGGGATCATCGCATGGTTCAAGTTGAACTTACTTCACTGGGACAAGCCGTGGTCCAAACCTATGTGACCGATTATTTTCGATCCATTGAAAAAAAGTTAGTGAACATACCTGACACTTCGATTCATCAAATGGCGCAAACCATTGAACAAATTTATCAAGTTTTATGTAAGGGGGAAAATCAGGATGGAAGATGATCGTTTATCTGATTTTACCGTTGGCAATATTCCCAAAAAGATCTTAGCTTTTATGTTGCCGGTTTTGGGTGCCTTGATCCTGCAAGCCGCATATGGGGCGGTTGACTTACTTGTGGTTGGACAATTTGGTACGACCGCGGGATTATCCGGTGTATCCACAGGTTCGCAAATCTTAAACTTGATCACCTTAGTCGTCACCGGATCTTCCATGGCCGTAACCGTATTGATCAGTCGGTATTTAGGCGAAGATCGTGCTGATCGGATCAATCGTTTATTGGGATCCGCCTTTACGCTCTATGCCTTGGTGGCCCTGGTATTGTTTCTGTTGTTGTTTTTTGGTGCCCTGCCCATTACCCATTTGATGCAAGCACCCTCTCAAGCCGTTGATCTAACGGCACAATATATTCGGATTTGTGGCTCTGGTATCTTTTTTATTGTAGCCTATAATCTATTAAGCGCCATCTTTCGTGGTTTAGGAGATAGTCGTTCTCCTTTGTTGTTTGTGGGTATTGCCTGCATCATCAATATCATTGGTGATTTGTATTTTGTAGCCATCTTGCATATGAATGTAGCTGGTGCCGCCTTAGCCACGATTTTGGCCCAAGCCATCAGTGTGATCTTTGCGATTGGTTTATTAAAAAAACGCGTATCGGGCATTGAACTCAAACGAACCGACTTTGGCTTCAATGAAGAAACCATCCATATCTTAAAAATTGGCATTCCTTTGGCTTTACAAGATCTTTTGACCCAGATTTCCTTTGTGGTCGTCTGTGCCTTTGTTAACAGTCTAGGACTAACAGCTTCTTCGGGATATGGCATTGCCTGTAAGCTCATCAACTTTGCGATGCTTTTACCCAGTGCCTTGATGCAATCCAATGCCGCTTTTGTTTCGATGAATGTCGGTGCTAAAAGAGAAGATCGAGCCAGTCAAGGTACCAAAATATCCATTTGTGTTGGTTTGGTCTTTGGTTGTTTGGTTTTCTTATGTGTCTGGTTTGCCGGAGATCGCATGTGTGCCCTTTTCACCAAAGAAACCATCATTACCCAAGCCGCCTTTCAATATCTACGGGGATTCTCTTTTGAGACCATCGTTACAGCCATCTTATTTTCTTTGCTTGGTTATTTTAATGGCCATGAACGTACCCTTTGGAGCATGAGTCAAGGTATCCTGCAAACCTTTCTGGTCCGCATTCCATTTGCCTATTTCATGACCATCCAACATGCCGGATTATTCCTCATTGGTCTGGCTTCTCCCTTGGCTTCAACCTTTGGGGTCCTCTTAAATCTAATTTATTTATCGCGCTTTCGAAAACAAAATCCATGTTGAGAAACGAGCCATCACCCTATGGTTGATGGTTTTTTTATATTGCATAATTTTCTTTAACTATTTGTCTTTGTTAAAGGTGCGAGTTAAAATATTTGTATAGAACATCAACTAAACGAGGATCGTAACCGTGTTAGATATCATCAATCATTTTTTTAGAATGGGAATTTCTGAAGAGGATTACGAAAAGCTAAAGATCAACCTGAACAGCAAGAATCAAAAGAATCTCATTTTTTTATCCAGGATCCTTACCATACTCATGGTTCCTGGTCTTATTTTTGTTTATGTCTTCTATGGAGGACTCAAACC
The DNA here is from genome assembly GCF_034090965.1 of Absicoccus sp. Classification (NCBI taxonomy): domain Bacteria; kingdom Bacillati; phylum Bacillota; class Erysipelotrichia; order Erysipelotrichales; family Erysipelotrichaceae; genus Absicoccus; species Absicoccus sp. The sequence goes on from NZ_JAXDRQ010000059.1 coordinate 30,218, forward strand.
TAGATTCTGGATCTACCTGTCGCTTTTTGTCTTTACTTTTCTTTCTTTCCTTTTAGCCCATCGAGAAAGCAAATATACAAACTTGCAAATATATATTTTTATCAGCATTTTGATTGGCTATAGCATCGTATTGAGTACGCGCATGAATCCGGATATGATGGCCGTAAAATACATTGCCTTCATACTAGCCCTTCCGATGCTTTTTACCGACCAACCCATCCGCGTTAGTTTGTATATTTGTGCATGTACAGCCGTATTCATTCTATGTGCCATCCACTTTGATGCCCGCCACATCTTACCATTGGACATCTTTCATGCCCTGATTTTTGGAGCGGTAAGCATCGTAACGAGCACCTATCTTTCGAAAATCAAGATCCAACGTCTGTATTTCGAGAAGAAATGGAAAACAACGAGTGAAACGGACCTCATGACTGGTTTGCATAGCCGCAATCTTTATGAACAAAGATTGAACAGTTATCCAAAAACGTGCAAGAAAAATTTGATTTGTGTTTTTTTAGATGTGAATGGCCTTCACGAAATTGATATCCATCAGGGATACGATGTGGGTGATCGTGTTTTACAAATGACGGCTTCGATTTTTCAACAAGCATTGGGTCAAGAAAATACATTTCGGATTGGTGGAGATGAGTTTATTGCCCTCCTGCCAGATACCCAAAAGAATCACATTCAAGCCATCACAAAGCATATCTATGAACAAACCAGGCAATCGGGCATCTCGGTATCTATAGGCATATCCAACATGAACAAAGAAGATATGGATATCCATCTGCTTACAAAAAGGGCAGCCAAAGAAATGTCTGAAGTGAAACGTCGCTATTACCAAAATGCGAAAATCGACAGAAGGAGCAGATAATATGAAAACCTATACGATTTCAACGGATACTCGATCCTTTCTGGAAAATATTCCCATTCCATTGGCTGTGTATCAATATATAGAAGATCAGATCAAACCAATATTGGTATCCAAGGCCTATATCGAGCTTTTTGGATACAATAGCTGTCAAGAAGCGGTGTATAGTCTAGGTACAAATCTGTATCGAAATGTGCATCCCGAAGATATTGCGAGAATGGAAAAATATTCGTATCAGTTTAGTACCACACAGGAAAGTTATGATATTATTTTCCGAAACAAAAGAGAAGATCAATCGGACTATCATTTCATTCACGGAACAGGAAAATACATTTTGGTCGATGGTGCCAAATTGGCTTTCATTACGTATACCGATGAAAGTGTGAACGGGGACAATGACTCAAAAATCAAAGCTGTGCTTACAACGATCTCAAAGCAATATGCTTCATCGGATAGCATCGAATTCGCAAAATATTATGATCATCTAACGGGAATGCAAAATATGACCCATTTTCTTGATCATTCGATGACTGGAATCGAAAAGATCTGGAAAAAAGGTCAAATTCCGGTTATTTTGTATTTTGATTTATGTAATCTAAAAAAATATAACAGTCAATATGGATTAAAGGCTGGTGATAAACAAATCTGCCATCTTGCGAAACAAATTGGAAAATACTTTGATAAAGAGAAGAGTTCTCGTTTTGAAAGTGACCATTTTGTCGTTTATGCAGAAAACGATCAAATCGAATCCAAGCTCCATGCCCTTTTTTCCGCGATGAAAAAGGGAAATGATGAAAACAATCTTGCGGTAAAAGTAGGCATTTTCAAATTTAACAACGATGGCACGCGACTGACGGATGCTTGCGATCGCGCAAGACTGGCCTGCGATTCAATCACATCGACAACTGCATCCCAATTTGTTTGGTATGATAAGCGCATCCTGAAAAAAACTTCCTTAGAATTCTATATCATAAGGAATTTTGAAAAAGCCCTCCAAAAGGGATGGATCCAAGTTTGGTATCAACCCATCGTTCGTACCATAACCAAATCCATTTGTAACCAGGAAGCTTTAGTTCGATGGATGGATCCAACCTATGGTATGCTTTCTCCCGGACAATTTATTCCCATCCTTGAGGATACCAATCAAATATATCAATTGGACCTCTATGTCTTTGAACAGGCATGTAAAGACTATCGGCGAATGAAGACAAACGGACATACTGCCGTTCCTGTATCGATCAACTTTTCGCGAAAAGATTTTATGCACGATGATCTGCCTGACGTTATCGACAAGATCTCACAAAAATACGGTGTGCCAAGAGAATTCACCAACATAGAAATCACGGAAAGTGCCTTTGTAAAGAACATCGATCATGTGAAACCAAGCATACAACGATTCCATCAACTCGGTTACAAAGTATGGATGGATGATTTCGGTGCTGGATATTCTTCCTTAGGCGTATTAAAAGACTATTCTTTCGATGAATTAAAGCTGGATATGTCCTTTCTCAAAACCTTTAATGAAAAAACCAAGAACATTATCTCGGCCATCGTACGAATGTCGAAAAAGCTGGAAATTTCTACACTGGCTGAAGGCGTAGAGACGGAAGAACAATATCTTTTTCTACAAAAGATTGGTTGTGAAAAGATACAAGGATTTTACTTTGGCCGGCCCATGCCAATGGCGCAATTGCCTTTGTTTTACAAGCAAAAAGAATTGATAGTCGAACAGGCAAAATGGCGAGCCTATTTAACCAAACTCAGTCGGATTGATTATCTTACGGATAAACCGCTTTGTGTTATCGAAGATGATGGGACTCAGATGCATTTGTATTTCGTCAACGAAGCCTACATGAACGTTCTGAAAAAAGATAATGTGCATAGTATAAAAGACTGGGTCAATAAAATCAACACGATTGGTGATCCAATCCAGATTTTTCACAGGCAATATGCGAATCAACAACTACGAAAACATAAAGGGCCGCAGACTGCATCCTATCCTTCTGGGGATCATTACATTCAGCTGACCGGTGCCGTAGAAGCAAGGCAAGAGGATCGTTATCTTTATACCGTTCATATCCAGTATGTGGACATCAAAGCGGAAAATGTGGATCCAATCCGAATGGAAACCATTAGCAATCTGTATTATATGTGCAATGATATTGCCATCTACGATTTGGAAAACAACACAGTGGAAGGCATCAAATCCTCTTTGTCGGATCAACCGATGGGAATGGGTGTGGAACTTAATTTATCTAAGGTCGTCAATGCCTGGAAGGTCAATTACTGCTACCTTCCTGATCAAGAACGATTTGCGGAGTTTATGAATATAGCCACTCTCAAGACCCGCTTAAAATACAATAAAGACCAGGTGCTTACCGGATGGTTCCGAAGTATCACGGCATCGGGTGCCTATCGCTGGTTCCTTCATATCATTGTTCCGATCCAACGATCCAATTTCAACAAAGCGCTACATGTCACTCTAGAAGCGGGTTTGCGTGAATGCGATCTAGTCAAGATTGCTTCTTCTCTGAGTAGTTTAGTATATAACCAACAAAAGAATACAAATATAACCGGGGAGATCCTTTGGAAAAATATCCTTATGAATGCCAAAACCATGTATTTTTGGAAAGACAAACAAAGACGATTTGTTGGGGTGAGCCAAAGCTTCCTCAAATATTATGGCATCCATTCTGAAAAAGAATTGATTGGAAAAACAGACGAAGATATGATGTGGCACATCACGCCGGAACCTTTTAAAAATGATGAAGAAGAAGTACTGAAGACTGGAAAACCAACGTATCTAAAAAAAGGAAAGTGCATCGCTAACGGTGTGAATCGGAATATCTTTGCCAGCAAGATTCCCGTCTACCAGGATGGCAACATTATCGGCATCTTAGGTACCGCCATCGATGCCGATGAAATGAAAGATGTCGTTAATGAACAAAATGAACAATTTTCCATTGATCCGGTTACTGGCCTTGGCAATGCGAACAGTCTATCCAGCAGTATCCATTTCTATCTCAGCGAATACTGGCGCGCAGAAACCGATTTTGCGATGGTCAAGGTATATATTCCGGAATATCATGAAGTTGTAAAACTTTATGGACAGCATTCAGGCGACTGCTTGTTACAAAAAATTGGTCTAGTACTGAAAAACTGCATCCATACAGGTTGCGTCGTCGGTCGCATCCAAGATAGTATCTTCTACTTATTGATGCACTTTGACAATAAGGAAGACGTACGAAAGATGGCTCGACAAATTCGATTGGGCATCGAATCGATACGGAAAGCGGATCAATGGAGCGGAAATTGCTCGGCCATCATTACCGCTGTGTATTCCGATGATTCGACGGGAAATATCAATTCGTATATCACCAATGTATTTGATACGATCCTCATCAGCAAACATCATGAAAAACTCTAAAAAATTCCATAACGTTTCAAAAAAGCTGTAACGATTACTCGCTACAGCTTTTCTTATAAACCTATCGCATGGAAGGCTTGATCCAAATCCTGGATGATATCTTGCGGATCTTCCAAACCTACACTAAAGCGAATAAAGCCCTTTTGAAACTGCGGTGGATACAAATGGATCCGTTCATCATAACTCGATTGTGGAAAGATCAAACTTTCATCATGTCCCAACGAAACCGCAAACGTCACCACTTTCAGATGGGCGCAAAATTGTTCAATAGTCTTATCATCGGCTTGCAGTCCAAACGAAATCACACCACCAAACCCTTTCATTTGTTGCTTGGCCAATTCATGCTGCGGATGCGATTTCAAGCCTGGGTAAGATACAAATGTTACATGCTCGCGTTGTTCTAGCCATTGCGCTATTTGTAAAGTCGACTGATTGATCCGTTCCATTCGCAAAGGGAAAGTCACCGACCCACGAAAGATTTGCCATGCATTGAATGGACTGATGATCGAGCCCACATTGACTTGGGCTTCATAGCGAATGCGATCCATGGTTTCCAGATCATTTGAGAGAATAGCTCCGCCTTGCGCATCCCCATGTCCATTGATAAATTTGGTCAAGGCATCGACCACAAAATCAGCACCAAGTTCCAATGGTCGTTGATTCAATGGCGACGCAAACGTATTATCCACCGACAAAACAGCCCCATTTTCATGAGCAATTTTCGCAATTTTGGCAATATCACTGAGTCCAACCGTTGGATTATCCGGCGTTTCGATATGCACCAATTTCGTATTGGGCGTGATTGCTTTTTTTACCGCTTCTAGATCGGTCATATCGACCATGACCGTTTCTACCCCAAATTTCTGATTAAATAATTCATGGAACAAACGATACACAGCCATATAACTGACTTTTGGATAGACTACGCGATCGCCGGTTTTTAATAAGGTCCAAAATAGTGCATGCAAAGCAGCGACCCCACTTGCCAAAACGATGGCATCATCGGCATGGTATAAGGCCGCTACTTTTTCTTCCAACCAATGTTGGTTGGGATTGCCGTTGCGTGCATACATCAAAAGATCTGTCGAAGAATAATTCACTTGCGATAGATCATCGGGTAATTTATAGCTATTGGCCATATGCAACGGTCGACGAACGGCACCGGTTTCTTCATCATAATCCGTTCCCGTATGGATGGCCTGTGTCGTAATATCATAATCTTTAAATGGATTGCGTTTCTTTGCCATAAAAAAATCTCCTTACATGTGTAAGGAAATTATAAGGGGGAATGCCTTCTTTTCATTCTATAAATTCATGATATCCATCTTATAAAAAATTTATATCGACATCGTGATAGTCTGGATTTCGTTGAAATTCTTTTTGGGCATAGGAACAAATCGGATCTATTTTTACACCGCGATTTCTTGCTTCCTGCACGACTTGTGCCACCAATTTTCGAGCAATGCCCTGCCCTCCATAGGCTGGATCCACTTCGGTATGGATCAATTGCCAAATGGAATCTTTGACTGTATACTCACATTTTCCGATACATGTCTTCTCATCATACGCCGCTACTCGATTTTTGTCTGGTTCATGTATAATTTTGATCATAAGAACTCCTTTTTTCTTATTCTAACACAATTTGTACATTCAAAGAACTTGCGGGATCACTGGCCATTTGTAGCGCTTGTTCCAGATCATCCAATCGATAGGTATGACTGATCAAGTTTTTGATGGGCCAACGGTGCGATGCCATCATCGCCAATACATCTTCAACATCTTCGGGCATATAACCACCCGAACCAATTAGACTTTTTTGGGCAAAGGATAAAGCGAGAAAATCGACATTACGATAGCGAGGACCCACCGCTACTTCCACAAAACGACTTTCAATTTTGCCTTGCTGCATAAAACAGGTCCATACCGCTTCATCACCGGCCGCATCGATCCAAATATCCACATTGGCACGCTGTGAAGAGGTTTGGCCAAAATAGGCAAGTGCTTGTTTGGGCATGTCTTGAAAGGTTGTTACTGGAAAACCTAAAGATCTTGCGATTTCCAATCGTTTTTTAGACAGATCGACGACCATCACTTTTTTCAGACCAAAATACTGCAAAGCAATCGCAGCCGCTAGGCCAATGGTCCCCGCCCCAAACACTATAGCTGTTTGTCCGGCTTGTGGTTGGGCTCTTCGTGCCGCTCGTGTGCCCACACTAAAGGGTTCGATCATACAAGCTTCCTCATTCGATATCGCTTCTGGCACGGCATAAAGCGACTGATTCCATTTTGGTTGGGGAATCAATATATATTCAGAAAAAGCACCCAACGTTCCTGCACGTGATGGATCGTTTCTTGCCAGTCGTGGATACGGATAGACTCGCTGCCCTACATGAAATTGCTCTTGTATCTCATGACCGACGGCAACAATTTCTGAAACCGTTTCATGACCAAATTCTTGCCCCACCGTGATTCGATGTGAACCATCAGGTCCATGTTGATAGACGGCCACATCGGTTCCACAAATACTACTTCGAAGATTGCGAATCAAGACTTCTTTGGGCCCCACTTTAGGTGTAGGTATCTGTTGAATTTCTATGGCTTGTTTGCCATGATAATTAGCTGCTTTCATAGGTTCTCCTTTGATTTGACAGTTCAAGCATACCATAGTATATTTCTTGTACAATCATCAATATCACCATAAGTGTTGTGATAATAAATGGAGACTGTATGAACACCAAAAACAATCAGCGCTTTAAAGACAATGAAAAACGTTTTGAACAAGCTTTACTACAATTATCCAAAACAATGCCTTATCAAAAAATGACTGTACGCGCACTTTGCGAACAAGCCCATCTCAATCGTACGACGTTTTATGCGCATTATTACGATATCGAAGACATGATTGAAAAAATGGAAGCTCATATGCATGAAGATCTATTGGCTCGTTTTGATACGACCAATCATGCCCTCTTTTCGCCATCCTCGTTTACTACTTTCTTACACTATATCAAAGACCACCAATCGTTTTATCGCATCGCACTGCATACCCGTCATATCTTTCCTTTACAACAAGGCTATGATCCTTTATGGAAAGAGGTCATTCAACCTTTATGTATCCAAAATGGCATCACAGATCCCGATGAAATGACCTATTATTTGATCTATTTTCAAGCCGGCTTTACGATGGCTTTGCGCCATTGGGTCGATACGAACTGTCAAATGTCCGAAAAACAGTTCGCTCAACTCCTCATACATTGTCTTCCTTCGATTTGGCAAGAAAAAAAGAACCTCCCAAAAGAGGTTCTTGCATATTAAATATTGAATGTTTCGTTAGCTGTAATGATAGCGTTATTGTATACTTCTTCCCAAGTACAACCACGAGACAAGTCATTGATTGGGGCATTCAAACCTTGAAGCAATGGTCCCATTGCTGTATATCCACCTAAACGAGAAGCAATCTTGTAACCAATGTTTCCAGCCGAAATATTAGGGAAGATGAATGTATTGGCATGACCAGCCACTTTTGATTCTGGATATTTTTTCTTAGCTACTTCTTCATCAACCGCACAGTCAAACTGCATTTCACCATCCACTGGGAAGTCCAATGGCATTTCTTTTAATTTTGCCAAGCACTCCTGCATCTTGGTCACATCATCGCCTTTGGCAGAACCATGCGTAGAGAAAGACAACAACGCAACCACTGGATCTTTGCCAAAGTTCTTTGTGGAACGAGCGGTTTGAAGCGTAATATCAACCAATTGACTGGCACTTGGATTGATATTGATACCACAATCACCAAATACCAATTGATCATCACCTTTGATCAATAAGAAACAACTGGAAACGATCTTATTACCAGGTGCACATTTGATTAATTGTAAAGCTGGACGTACAGTATCTGCTGTTGAATACGTGGCTCCACCCAATAAACCATCCGCTTTTTTCATCTTGACCAACATGGTTCCAAAATAGTTGGCTTGCAGCAACAATTCATGCGCATGTTCTTCAGTTAACTTCCCTTTACGAAGTTCCATCATCAAGTTGAACATTTCTCCATTATCTTCATACGTCGCAGGATCGATTTGTTCACAACCCGTCAAATCAAAACCATGTTCCTTTTCTACTTTCGCAATTTCTTCTTTATTTCCTAATAAGACTGGAACACAAATATCATCAGCTACCAAATGTTGAGCTGCCTCTTGAATTCGATAATCATTACCTTCTGTAAAAACCAAACGAATCTTTTTTCCTTGTACTTTTTGTTTCAATTCATCAAGAATCATCGATATGTACCTCTTTTCCGTATCAAGTATAAAACATCTATGGATGACTTTCCATAAAGATATTATTTTCACAAATAAATGTAAGCGATTAATCCTTTAAGAACCAAACCGTCATGGTCGTGCCCTGATGAGGCTTGGAATCCACAAAGAGTTTGGCATGCAACGTTTGCGCCGCATGTTTGACAATGGATAAGCCAAGTCCCGTACCACCCACGGCTTTGGAATGGGATTTATCCACGCGATAGAATCGCTCAAAGATACGGGCTTGATGCTCCAAAGGAATGCCAATTCCATCATCTTTGACTTGAAAGATCACATAGTTTTCATCATCATCGATGGTCACATCCACATGACCACCTGGATGGTTGTATTTGATCGCATTGTCACAAATATTATAGACAATACTTTGCAACAATTGCGGAATCGCATTGATCGTTTCTTGTTTGCCATGCAACGCCAAATGCACCTGGGCTCCATTGGCTTTATCCGTTAAACTATCCAACATTTGTTGCGTGAATGCATATAAGTCAATGTCTTCATACTGCATATCGGTGGTGCCTTCATCCAAATGTGACAATTTGATGATATCTTCTACCAAGGCAATCATACGTTGCGCTTCCCGATAGATTTCATGCACAAATTTGGTTTGATCTTCCGGTTTGACCATACCGCTTTGCAGCAACTCGGCACAACCGGAAATCGTATGTAATGGTGTTTTCAATTCATGCGATACATTGGCCGTAAATTCCCGACGCAATTTTTCGGCTTGTTCTTTTTCCGTCACATTCAACATCAACAAAGCCATGCCAGAAACGTGATCATGATAAAAGATCGGACTGGCAATCAATTGATAATCTTCCCGATTGATGGGATAAATCATTTCCGATTGTTTCCCTTCACGACATCGATCCAATAAATCATTCAGTTCTAAGGAGCGATTGACCGTTAAGATATCCTTACCAATATTTGCTGAAGTACCACCCAACAACTGTTTGGCTTTGCGATTGATCGATAAAATGATGCCTTCCCGATTCAATAAGATCAAGCCTTCATTCATATTGTTCGTGACGGCATCAAACTCATCTTCTTTTTGATGCAACTTTCGCGATTGCGCTTTCAATTGCACTTGTTGCTGGTCAATTCTGGTCAAGAATGGTGTCAATTCTTCATAATGATCATTGACCAAAGGATTATCCAGATCGGTATTATTCAATGGCTTCACGATGCGATTGGATACCCGTCTTGCCAAAAAGAGCGATAATAAAATGATCAAGATCAAAATCCCAAAGATGGGTTGCATCATGGTAAAGGCTAAGCTCCAAATGGTTTTTTGATCGCAGGATAAACGAAGGATCGTCCCATCCTTTAACTTTTGGGCATAATATAACGATTGTTGCATGATCGTATCGGAACGCCGATTGGCTTGGCCCACTCCTTTTTTTAAGGCTTGTTTGACCTCGGTTCGATTGGCATGATTATCCATCGTTTTGGCATCTTCTTGATTATCATACAAGACCGTTCCATCGGTATCGATCCAAGTGATCCGATAATCCGTGGTCTTGCGCATATGAGTAAAATACTCCATACCTTCATCATTGACGGCTTTGGCGGCCAATTCCGTTTGTACAGCCAGTTGCTGCACTTCTTCGGTCGTAAAATAATTATAAAGTCGTCCCATGATCAACGTAAAAACGGCCACAAGGACCGCAAATGCCACCAAACAAATAGAACGAAAAATCTGTTTTTTCATTGAGGAATCTCCATCCGATAGCCAACCCCACGTACAGTACGAATGTAAGAGCCACAATCTTGTAGTTTCGTACGCAAAGTTCCTACATGTACATCTACCGTTCGTGTTTCACCAAAATAATCCGATTCCCAGATATTGGATAATAATTGTTCTCTCGTAAAGACACGATTGATATTTTCCATGAACAAGCGCAATAACTCATATTCTTTCAAAGTCAACTGTACTCGTTGACCATGGACTTTCACAATGTGTGCGCCCAGATCCAATTCCAAATTTCCGGCTTGTAAGACCATTTGTTCCGGATTGGGTTTGGTCCGTCGCAAGACCGCTTTCACTCTAGAAACCATTTCCATCATCCCAAACGGTTTGGCCAAATAATCATCCGCTCCTAGATCCAACCCGATGACCTTATCGTATTCTGTACCTTTGGCCGAAGCCATGATGACCGGAATATCTTTCATGTCTGGATCTTTTTTCATCTTCTTTAAGATTTCGATTCCATCCATATCGGACAACATGATATCCAACATCACTAAATCGGGATGATTCATCAACATGGCTTGAAAATACGATTTACCATCTTTAAATCCTTTGACTTCAAAGCCACTGGCTTCCAAAGTATACATCATCATATTACGAATGCTTTCATCATCTTCCACTAAATAAATCATACACATTCCTCTTTCTTTGTATCTATCAAATCTTGCGCAATATGACTGGCATGATCGCCAATTCGTTCAAAGTATTTCGCAATCATAAAAATATTCAAGGCATCCTCACTATCGATGGTTTGATCGTGTAGTCGTTGCACCAAAGACGCTTTGATCGTATCAAAACAAGCATCGACAATATCATCATACTTTACGACCGATCGTGCCAATGGAATGTCCTGATTCACAAACGCATCAATACAATGGCTCACCATATATATGGTAGATAATGCCATATCTTCCAGATCTCTTGTCTTCAAATGACTGGAAGCCATGATTTCTACAATATCCAACGCATGATCGGCCATGCGTCGAATGTTGCCAGCCATACTTTGCGCTTCATGAATTTGTTTCAGATCACTCGCCACGGGTTGTTGCGATAATACCAGTCGCATACAACGTTGTTCAATATCTTCCTCTTTTTCTTTCATTTGTTGGGCTTGTTGCGTCATCGTTAACGCAAAACTTGTATCGCCGGTTGGCAAAGCATGAGCCGCCTTTGCCAACATGGTCTCACATAAGGATCCCATTAAAACTAAATCTCGATATAAACTTTGTAGTTGTTGGTCCAGTTGTACGCGCATAGATTCTCCCTCTTTGGCTCAGTGTATCATTTGTTTGTAAAAGCTTTGTAAAAATCGCCAACGAAATATAAAGAACCACAAACTAAGGCTCGATCTTTGGTTTTTCGCAACTCGACCATCAATTGTTTTTCATTGATGAGCGGATACGGCAACGTTTTCAGATCATACAATCGTGATGTATCCATCGACACCAAAGTGATCGGACAATCCAACTTTGCCAATAATGCCAACATCTCTTTGGCCTTTTTATCTTTTAAGACCGAGAAATAAATATGTCCATCAAAATGGCCCAAGGAAGCAACCAATGCTTCGATGCCTTCTTTATTATGTGCTCCATCTACAATGATCAATGGATCTTTTCGGGCAATGGTAAATCGACCCGCCCAATGAAAATGATCGATGACCGATTGAACACAATCTGGATCCAATGTATATCCCAAATAATTCAAACCTTCTAAAGCGAGGGATATGTTATAAATTTGGTATTTTGGTGGATGCAACACATACGTATGATTTTCCCATTCAAAAAGCACTTGATGATCATCGGTTTCTTTATAAGGAATTTCCACAAAACCAAGCAACGTCCCCATATAACCAGCTACTTGTTCCATGACCTTTTTGGCATTGGGCTTGGTCTCCGTGGTTAAGGCCACATACCCCGGTTTAAAGATGCCCGCTTTCTCATAACTGATTTGTTCGATGGTATCCCCTAAGATTGCACAATGTTCCAAACCTACATTGGTGATCATGACCAAGTTATAATCCAGGGCCGTCGTGGCATCCAAACGTCCTCCTAACCCCACTTCGATCAGAGCGATGGCCACATTTTGTTCTAAAAAATAAGCGATGGCCATCCATAAGTCGATCTCAAACATGGTTAGGTTTTCTTTTTCAAAAAAAGTTTCATATTGCCGATAGATCCGCAACCAATCTTCTTGACTGATCATTTTCTCATTGATGCAGATCCGCTCACGATGAGAAACCAAATGCGGCGAAGTAAATACACCGGTCTTCACTCCTTGATACGACAAGAGCTGATTCATCCACGCAACGGTCGATCCCTTCCCATTGGTTCCTCCGACTTGGATCTTTGGCAATTGCGTATGTTGAGGCATTGCTTCACTTAGCCATTGTCGATACTGATGAATATCATGATTCAATCCCTTTTTGGTTTCTATATATTTTATTGTTGCTTCATAATCCATGGTGTTATTATAACATGTAACGGAGGTCTTTTATGAAAATGAATAATGATTGGCAAGCTTTATTTGATCAAGAAATCCAAAAAGACTATTTAAAGAAAATTGATTATTTCCTTGCCAAAGAATATAAAACCAAACACATTTATCCTGCTGCGCCCAACATCTTCCATGCCTTTCAAAGAACATCTCTAGAACAGACGAAAGTCGTCATTCTTGGTCAAGATCCCTATCATGGTCCTGGCCAAGCCCAGGGATTTAGCTTTAGTGTGCCTGCCGATTTTCGTTTGCCTCCTTCCCTGCAAAATATTTATAAAGAATTAGAAAATGAATATGGCCAACCCATCCATCGTAGTGGAGATCTGAGTGATTGGGCCGATCAAGGTGTCTTGCTTCTGAATACCATTTTAACAGTAGAACAGGGCAAGCCTTTGTCACATCAGAATATTGGCTGGCAACAGTTCACCAACGAAGCTCTTTCTTGGATCAATAAAAAAGAAGGCCCGGTCGCCTTCTTATTATGGGGAGCCAAAGCCAAAAGTGTATTGCCGCTTTTGACCAACCCCGATCATTTGATCTTAATGAGTCCGCATCCCAGTCCATTCAGTGCCAATCGTGGTTTCTTTGGCAATAATCATTTTAAATTAGCCAATGAATATCTGATGGCTCATGGTCAAACCCCGATTCACTGGACCGAATCCAACTTGTAGTTATTTATCTTCTTGAAGTTCAAATAAAATATCGCGCAATTGGGCAGCCCGTTCAAAATCCAATGTTCGTGCTGCCTCTTTCATTTCTGCACTGATGCTTTGGATCATCTTTTCTTTATCTTTCTTACCAATACGACGTCTCTTGAGATATTTCGCCGTCATTTCCTTGGTCTCTTTGGAACGCACTACATCATGAATAGGTTTGATGATCGTTTTTGGTACGATTCCATGCGCTTCATTATAAGCCATCTGGATCTTACGACGACGCGCCGTTTCATCCATCGCTGCTTGCATGGATTCCGTGATCGTATCCGCATACATTATGACTTTTCCTTCGGCATTTCGTGCCGCACGCCCAATGATCTGGATCAGTGAACGACGAGATCGTAAGAATCCTTCTTTGTCTGCATCCAAGATCGCAATCAAACTCACTTCTGGAATATCCAGTCCTTCTCGTAACAAGTTGATTCCAACCAATACATCATATTTGCCCGCTCGCAGATCATGAATGATCTCGGTTCGTTCTATGGTCTTTACTTCATGATGCAACCACGCTACTTTTAGATCCATTTCCTTCAAATACGAAGTCAGATCTTCGGCCATACGCACTGTCAAGGTCGTGATCAATACGCGCTGTTTCTTGGCAATTCGCATCTTGATTTCATCCACCAGATCATCCACTTGCCCTTCAATCGGGCGCACTTCTACTTCCGGATCCAACAAGCCCGTTGGCCGAATGATTTGTTCCACATATTGACCATGGGTTTGTTCCAATTCCCAATCACCGGGTGTGGCCGATACAAAGATGGCTTGATTGATCAAAGACGTAAATTCTTCAAAACGTAACGGACGATTGTCTAAGGCACTGGGCAGACGAAAACCATATTCGACCAATACTTTTTTGCGGGCTTGATCGCCATTGTACATACCTCGTATTTGTGGCAAAGAAACATGACTTTCATCCACGACCAATAAATAGTCTTTGGGAAAGTAATCAAACAAAGTATACGGTCTTTCACCGGGTTTTCGACCATCGATATGTCGTGAATAATTCTCAATGCCGGGACAAAATCCCAATTCGCGTAAGGCTTCGATATCGTAGCGACAACGTTGTTCCAAGCGTTCTTTTTCTAAGGGTTTATCGGCTTTCTCAAAATAGTCCAAGCGATCTTCTAATTCGGCTTCGATCGTATCGGCGGCATGGTGGATCACATCCATGCTGGAAGCATAGGCATGGGCTGGATAGATCACATACAATTGATACGATTCATTGACTTTTCCCGTTATCGGATCCACTTCACTGATACGGTCAATTTCATCGCCAAAGAATTCCACACGAATCAAATATTTATCGGTATGTCCTGGGGTAATTTCGATGACATCGCCACGTACCCGAAAGGTACCAGGCAGTGGATCGGTATCATTGCGCTTATATTGTTGGCCGACCAGCTGCATCATAAAATCATTTCGTTCGATTTCATCACCCACATGGATCGTAAACAACATATGACGATAATGATCCGGGTTGGAAGCACCATAGATTGATGCGACAGAAGCGACAATGATGGTATCTCTTCGTTCCAAGACACTATTGACTGCAGCCATGCGCAACATGTCCAATTCTTCATTGGTCTTCGTGCTTTTATCAATATACGTATCGGTTTTGGGAAGATACGCTTCGGGTTGATAATAGTCAAAATAGGAAACAAAGTATTCGACCCGATTGTGCGGAAAGAATTCCTTGAATTCCGAATACAATTGGCCAGCCAAGGTCTTATTGTGTGCAAACACGAGGGTGGGTCGATTGACTTGTGCAATCACATTGGAAATAGTAAATGTCTTTCCGGTACCGGTTGCACCCATCAAAACTTGGTACTTCTTTTTTTCTTTTAATCCTTCCACCAGCGATTGAATGGCTTGGGGCTGATCACCACTGGGTTGATAATCCGAAACCAATTCAAATGTATCCTTCATAAACCCTCCTATTGTGCCAATTGGACAGCTTTCACATATTGTGGATCTTCACTATATTCATTCGCATAGACTTGTTGGGAAATCACTTCCAATAAGGTATCCCAAGTGGTTTTGTCACAAATACCAGTTGCGTCTAGATCATGATCCCTTTGAAATTGTTTGAGTGCTTGCGCACTTTGTTCACTAAAATACGTATCGGTCCGATCCACATCATAGCCTAGATATTTTAAATAGGTTTGAAGCGCTTTGGCATTGGTGTAAACATGGTCTGCTTTCATGGTGGCTGTTTTTTTCATTTCTTTATAATTTACCTTTGTCACATCCAAAGGTTGTACTTCTACATCGGGTTTCCATCCTTTATTATTGATGGAATCGCCATTTGGATCCAGCCATTCGGCAACCGTGTATTTCATGGATGTTCCATCTTCAAAAGAAACTTGCGTTTGTTCCGTGCCTTTGCCATAGGTTGTGGTGCCGACCGTAGTCACTTTATTGCCCAAGCCGGCTTTTAAAGCCCCAATCACAACTTCCGAAGCACTGGCCGTATCTTCATTTTGGAGAACGATGATCGTATCCATCTTGATTTGTTTAAAGTGATCGTTGGTGCGCGTCTTGGTGATCTTTCCTTGACTGTCTTTTTCTTCAAATACGACGGAATGAGCCGGCAATAAAACCGATGCCACTTCTTGGGCAGCCACTAAATAGCCACCGCCATTGTTGCGCAGATCCAAAACGATCGAGCTCACGCCTTGTTTATGAGCGCGTTCGACGGCATTTTCAAAACTGGAACCGGTATGAGAGGAAAAACTGGATATCCCGATGATGGCGACATGGCCACTCAATCGATAAGTGACACTCGCATCAAAATCGGTCGGTTTGATCTTGGTGGTCTTATTTTTTTCATTGCGAATCAAATGAACCGTGACTTTCTTCGTTTGTTTCTTGATGTATTTGACAACGGCATCTGCTCCTTTTTTTGCACAAACTTGATCATTGACTGCCGTAATGATATCGCCTTGTTGCAGGCCCGCTTGATCAGCAGCGGAATCAATGAATACCGATCGGATCACGATGTTGCCATCACCATTGACATAATAACTAAAGCCAAGTCCGGATGAACTTCCTTCCAATGTTTGGGCAAATTGTTTGGATTGCTTCAAATTAAAATAATTAGTGTGAGGATCTTTTTCCAGGGTAGTCATTCCCGTAATGGCTTGTTCCATCAAGGTCTGATCTAAATTCTTGGTCTTATTGGCATAGTACCATTTTTTGGTCAAGATGGAATAAATCGCATCAAATTTATTTTGCTCATCGGTCGAGGTTGCTTTTTGGGGCAGGAACATGCCAGCCCCAAAACTGATCACACACGCAATCACGAGTATCCATTTGTATTTTTTCGTCATCGAAACAGTTCCTCCTGTTTGTCTTGTTTATTGTACCATGCACGTCAACCATCCAAAAAAGGCATCGAAGCTCGATGTCTTATACATATTCTTGAATGATTTGAATGGTTTTTTGGATATCCTTTTGATCGTGGGCATCGGAAATAAACATCGCTTCAAATTGGCTGGGTGCCACATAAATGCCATGATCCAATAGGGTATGGAAATAGTTCGCAAAGGCTTGGGTATCACTGGTTTTTGCACTTTGATAATCGACAACTTCTTGATTCGTAAAGAAGACGCTCATCAATGATCCGACCTGATTGACTGTATAGCCTTTCTTTCGATAGGCTTGGGCCAATTGCTTCGTTTTTTGATCGATGCGTTCATAGATATCTGGATCCGCCATTAATATCTTTAAGGTCTCGATTCCAGCGGTGGTCGCAATGGGATTGCCCGATAAGGTTCCTGCTTGATAGACCGAGCCGATGGGTGCGATCACATCCATAATTTCTTTTTTGCCGCCATAGGCAGCCAAAGGCATACCACCCCCAATGATCTTTCCAAAGGTTGCCAGATCGGGTTGGATACCATAATATTGACTGGCACCGCCTAGAGCTAATCGGAATCCGGTGATTACTTCATCAAAGATCAAAACGGTATCATAGCTTTGGGTAATCTTTCGTAAAAATTGTAAATAGCCAGGTTTGGGTGGAACTACACCCATATTGGCCGCTACGGGTTCAATGATCAGAGCGGCAATTTGATGGGGATATCGTTCAAACAATTGTTGGATGGCTTTTTCATCATTGTATGGCGCCAATAGCGTTGTTTTCGTATATCCTTCGGGTACGCCATCGCTATTCGCTACGGCTTGGGTCAATAAACCCGAACCGGCTTTAACCAATAAGCCATCGGAATGGCCATGATAACACCCTATACATTTGATGATGTAATCGCGGTGGGTATACCCACGTGCGGCACGAATCGCACTCATACAGGCTTCCGTTCCACTACTGACTAGGCGTAATTTTTCAACAGCTGGATACGCCTGTTGGACCAATTGGGCCAATTCACTTTCTTTTTGGGTGGGGGCCCCAAACGTTAATCCTTGGCTACATGCTTTTTGTACCGCTTGGATAACTTGCGGATGGGCATGTCCTAAAATGCCGGGTCCCCAACTACAGACATAATCAATAAACGTATTGCCATCGATATCCATCACCTTGTCCCCTTGCGCATGATCAATAAATAAAGGCGTACCACCGACGGATTGAAACGCACGTACGGGTGAATTAACTCCACCTGGCATCAATTCAGAAGCCTGCGCAAAGGCTTTTTCGGAATGGTCAAAATGCATAGACTTCACCCGTTTCTAACCAATGGGCCATCTCTAAGGCATGATAGGTAATGATGATTTGTGCACCCGCTCGTTTCATGGCCATCAAATTTTCACATACGATACGTTTTTCATCGATCATTCCAGCTTTGGCAGCGGCTTTGACCATGGCATATTCCCCACTGACATTATAGACAGCCAAAGGTACATCATATTGTTCCGATACGGCTTTGACCACATCCAAATAGGCCAATGCAGGTTTGACCATGACAATGTCAGCGCCCATATCGATATCATTCTCTACTTCGCGAACGCCTTCTTTTCCATTGCGTGGATCCATTTGATACGATCGACGATCCCCGAAACAAGGAGCAGACCCAGCCGCATCTCGGAAAGGTGAATAATAGCCCGATGCATATTTTGCGCTATAGCCCATGATCGGTGTTTGATAAAAACC
Organism: Absicoccus sp.; assembly: GCF_034090965.1. Classification (NCBI taxonomy): domain Bacteria; kingdom Bacillati; phylum Bacillota; class Erysipelotrichia; order Erysipelotrichales; family Erysipelotrichaceae; genus Absicoccus; species Absicoccus sp. The sequence goes on from NZ_JAXDRQ010000059.1 coordinate 48,904, forward strand.
ATGGGCATCCAAGGCTTGGCGAATGGCGGTGATGTCGCCATCCATCATATCGCTAGGTGCAACCATGTCGGCACCAGCTTGGACACAGCACACGGCCATCTTGGCCAATAACGGTAAGGTCTCATCGTTTAATATGGTATGTTCATGTACCAAGCCACAATGTCCATGATCGGTATATTCACATAAACATACATCCGCAACCACCAATTGATGTGGTAACTTCGATTTGATATAGGTAATGGCTTGTGCCAAAATGCCCTGGGGATCGTAGGCAGCAGATCCTACGGCATCTTTATGAGCGGGTACGCCAAATAATAAGATACCGGAGATACCGGATGCTTGTACGCGTTCTAATTCTTCATCGATGCGATCCAAGGAATAGCGATAAATGCCTGGCATCGTGTCAATGGGTTCTTTGACGTTGGTGCCTTCGACCACAAATAGGGGATAAATCAGATCTTTTGGATCCAGTCGGGTCTCACAGACTAAATTGCGTAAGGTCTCATTTTGACGGAGACGACGAAATCGTTTCATAAACATTCCTCCAATTTCTGTATCAAACTTGAAATGGTTGCTTGTTGAGCAACTTGTATATTTTGTATATGATGGGCAGCCAGAGCCGCTTGTGTATAGGGTCCAATAGCCAAGACTTGCGTGTGTGAATCGATTTGTCCGTCGTGTTGAAAAAAAGCGTGAACCCCTTGAGCACTACCAAAAATCGCAAAGTCTTCATGAATATCTTGCACAGGACCAATGGTCGTATCATAGATGGGAATCTGGGTATAGTCAATGCCGGCTGCATCCAATCGCCTAGACAATACCGAATTCCCTTTTTGGGCTCGTAAGATCAATAGGTTGGCATCGGGCCATTCACATAAAAGATCCGCCAATCCATCGGATGTATAGGTCGATGGAATATGGTCTGCATGGATTCGATAGGTATCATATAAATACTTGGCGCTGCTCGGGCCGATGGTCACAAATTGGAGATGGCTGATTTCACGCACATCATCCACCATTTGGAACAGACCATCGATAACTGCTTTTCCAGTCAAGACCACATGACTATAGGCATGAAAATCGATTTTCTTAGGGCTATGATAGACAATTTGTACATACGCTTGTCGACTACATGGGATCGGGCATTGGTCTTGAAAGGTGCGGGTAAAATGGTCCGTGCCACAAACCACGACGCTTGGGGCCTTTGTGCGAAGATCCAAAGCAGCAACTTGTCCGATGACAAGGATGGCTGGAGTCCCGATTTGAGGATCTTTTAGTGCCGCTTTGATCGTTTCTAAGGTACAGTTCTTGCGATAGGCATCGTGTCGCGTACCGCGGCAAAGGATCGCCACCGGAGTAGAGCCGGGTTTTCCATTTTGGATCAGATCATCGGCAATTTGAGCGGCGTTGCCAACACTCATCAAAAAGACCAAGGTGCCGGGTAGTTGGGCGTATGGAGCCACATCCACTTTTCCGGTTCGAGTATGACCAGTAATCACACTAAAACTACGACTGATCGATCGATGCGTCAAGGGAATTCCCATGGTTTCCGGTACGGCAATGGCACTGGAAATGCCGGGAATCACTTCGTAGGGAATCTTTGCTTGGGCCAAGGCCATGCATTCTTCGCCGCCGCGGCCAAACACAAAGGGATCGCCGCCTTTTAAGCGTACAACGATCGAGGTCTTGCCTTTTTCAATCAATAATTGATTGATGGCTTCTTGGGATAGTGCATGTTGGCCGGCTCGTTTGCCCACATACATGGTTTCGGCCTTGGTTTGTTCGAGAATGGTTGCATCCACCAAGGCATCGTAAATCAATACATCACAGATTTGGATCAGATGTCGCACTTGGACGCTCATCAAATCTAGATTGCCGGGTCCTGCTCCGCATAGATAGACTTTACCCATAGAGAATACCTGCCATTTCTTGCATACAAGCATCGACCTGGTCTAGCTTGGTTTGGCGTGTAAGAATGGGCGAATCTTGATAAAACGCTTGAATTTGGAGAGTCTGATCATCGATCCATTGAGCATAGGCACTGGCGGCATCGTGACAATCTGCATGCATCAAAGCCATCAATTTGCGTTCGGTATCAAATAGGACATGGGTCTTTTTATCGTCAATGTCTTTGGGTAATGTGAATCCCGCTTTGGTTTCGATGGCAATGATTCCTTGTGCCGTAGCGGGCAGGATATCCAAAGCTTGAACAACATAAGAGCTCAAATCGATGTGCAAGCGATCCAATCCGGCTTGGGCAAGAATGAGACCGTCATAATCGCCTTCTTCTAATTTTCGCAGGCGGGTCTCTACATTGCCACGAATCGTCTTGATCTGACAAGTGGGATCGATGCGAGTATATAGCTGGGCGCGTCGGGGGCTGGATGTGCCAATGATCGCACCGGGTTGGATCTTGGTCTTGGAAATTAATAAATCAGCCGGATTGGCTCGAGCTAATACAGCAGGTACCGCAAAGCCATCTCTGATTTGACTGGGCATGTCCTTGCCACTATGGACAGCCATATCGATTTGATCATTCAATAAAGCTTGTTCAAACGCGGAAATAAATAAGCCTTTGCCACCAATGGATGCCAAAGATCGATCTTGGATCTGATCACCTTTGGAGATAATGGGTACGATTTGGACGGGGACTTGTAGCGCATCCACGACCATTTGTGTCTGGATCGTTGCTAGGGGTGATGTTCGTGTACCAATTCGTAATTTAGTCATTTTTTGCCTCTCTGAATAATTCTGCTAGTTTTGTTTGAAGCGCTATTTTGCGTTGGGATGGATCATGGATCGATCGAAGTAGTTTTTTACGATAGATCCCCATGGCTGTATTGATCGATCCCAAAGATGGGGGTAAGACCGTTTGAATCTGCGCTTTGATCCATTGGGTCAACAAGGGGCTTTTTCCACTGCTCGAGATGCCAATGATGACATCGTCTTGTTTGACGATAGCCGGAAAGATAAAAGTACATAAAGCGGGATCATCCACCACATTGACCAAGATGCGTTCTTGTTTACATTTTTGGGCAATCCAAGCATTGACTTTTCTTTGATTGGTAGCGGCAATGATCAAGTCATATCGTGTGTCGATATCTGTCGGCTTCACAGATCGGATCTCATAGGGATAGGATCGAAGGGAATCACAAATCGTTTCACTAATGATATGGATATCGGCACCAAATTGTTTCAATTGATTGGCTTTTCGTAAGGCTGTCTTTTGCCCACCAATGATCAAGACTTGTTTCTGATTGAGATCGATCATAACGGGAAAGTAACTCATTGGTTGGTCACCCACTTTTCAAGCCAGGAAGCGATGGCATCCATCTGTTCATAGGAGTCAGTCTTGCGTAATGAATAGACAAAAGATTCCATGGTTTTTTCTTTGATTTGGGGCAAATACGCAATCAGATCGTGCATCCGTAATTCTTTTAAAATGTCCGATACCCCTTGATCAATGGTAACTTGTGCCCTTTGGGCATAGCCCAGTTTCTTTTGATTATTGGTTTTGGCCAGTTGTTGAAAATGATCGATATTCAAATAGGTGCAATGGGGCAATTCTTGTAGATGTGGATCCATGTCGTTGGGAACGGCTAGATCGATAAACAAGCGTGGTTTCGTATCGATATGTTTTTCTAGTTCTGCTTTGGTGATCGTATAATGAGGACTGGATGTAGCACTGATGATGACATCGGCTTGTGGAATCAGGTCATATCGTTCTTTGTAGGGTTTCATCGTTACTTGTGGATAGGTCGCAAACAAAGAAACATTGTGTTGACGGGTCGTACCAATCAGCGCGATGTTTGGTTTGGCCAGGATGTTTTTGGCGGTGATGCTGCCAATCTTGCCACTAATCCCAATGATCAATACAGAATGAGCGCCAAAGTCAAACACCGCATGGGCCGCCAAGGTACCTATGGAAACGGAAGTGGAAGACAGTCCGGTCTGGGTCTTGATTTGTTTCACCGTTTTCATGACCATTTGAAAGATCGTATTAAACGTATACGAGGTCTTTTTTAATTGACGCGCATCTTCATAGGCTTCTTTGACTTGACGATAGATTTCATCTTCCCCCAAGACCATGGAGTCCATGCCACAGGCTACGCGTGCCAAATGACGAATGGCACCAGCCGATGTATAGGTCGCAATATAGGGCATCAAAGCATCGCGATCCAATGCTTTGAAACGACAGAGTTGTTCTTCCATCGCATTGATGTCGATGTCAAAATAGATTTCCAAACGGTTACAAGTAGAAAGGATAACGCATTGTCCTTCGATCTGGTCAAAAAATTGTGCTTTTTCATTGAAATCAAAGGCCAATAAATTGCGAATTTCAATGGGAGCTATTTTATAGGAGATACTGATACAATTCATGGTTTTTATTATACTACAAACCGACTTGGCTTTGGTTGCCTAGGCAAATCACTAAAAGTTTTGTATAGTAATGATAAAGGATAACTTAACATATATGCTTTATAATATTTCTTTTGATATCTGTGCAATTGCTTTGACATGGATGGCCATTTATACCCTTTTTTATCGGCGCAACCACCATACACGTTCCAGTCGGATCTTTTTGATCTTATTGTTGATGCACATGGTTGCTTTGATCACCGACATTGCGAGTACCTTTGCGAATTCCTATCCCACTCTCACATCACCTTTTTTCCGTGATGCGATGAACTTTATTTTTTTAGCTATCCATTCCAGTGAAGCTTTTGTGTTCCTATACTTTTTGATCGTTGACTTAGAAATTGGGCATACGACCCATCGTTATACAAAGATCTTGCTCCTTTTCCCTGAGTGTTGTTTCATTCTTTTTCCTTTGCTTCTTAATCCTTGGACCCACGCGGTTTTCTATTATGACAAAGCCAATCTGTATGTCCATGGATCCATGATGTATATGCTCTATGGGGCTGTGTATTTGTATCTGGCCCTTTCTCTGGGTTTGATCATTCATAAAAGAGAGCGTTTGACACAACGGCAATATCGTACCTTATTGTATTTATTTCTATTGTCAGGCATACCGGTTTTGATCCAAAGTCTTTTCATGCCTCACCAACTCATTGAAATGTATTTTCAGGCTTTAGGTTTCTATGGCTTTTTACAACTCATTGATCCCATTGATGAATACTATCATCCGGTTACGCGTATCAAAAATTTTCAAGCGATGATCAACGATCTATCACCCTATTTTGTGAATCAACGATCAACCTATGCCATCATCCTAAAAATATCGCAATTGGACGTCTTATCGTTTTTCTCTCAAACAAATGATATTTCGCATAGTTATCGTTTAATGATCACCGATTGGCTAGCCAATCTTGTGGAAAAGGGACATTGTTACGATTGTGAATATGGCATCTATGTCTTAACTATCAATGATGATCCCACATTCATTTGTCAAATCATCCAAAATCGTATGGCCAATCCCTGGCAGCATCGCCAATACGCTTACCAATTTTCGGTTCAGATCACGGCAGTACAAATTGGTGAAGATATTCATTCCATGGATACTTTTGGCCAAATGGTGCACATCCCGTATTTTCATACGGAACAGGGATGTGTATTCCAAACCGTAGAAGATCTTGAACGGGAGTCAAAAGAATTCATGACGCATCAAAGACCGGAAATCCCCTTTGCGTTGCAAGAAGCTTTGGATGCGTTTCTTCATGGCTTTGCGACCTTGACTCCAGCGGAACGATCCATTACGGATTTATACATCCATGGTCATGAGATTCGTGAAATTCCGGATATCGCTTGTATTAGTGCCAATACGGTCAAAAAGCACAACAAAAATATCTATCGGAAATTGGGCATCAAGTCCAAAGAAGAATTATTGATTTATGTGGATCTCTTTCAACGATGTGGTCGTATCCAGGATCTCTATTCATATGCCAAATAGTACCCTAGGGGTACTATTTGAACGTTTTTTATCATGGTATAAATAAAATAGAAAGAGAGGAAATCCCATGAAAAAGCGTTTGCTGATCAGCTTGTTTACTATCTTATTCTTGGTGGTGGGGTGTGGCAGTGCCAAATATGCGAATAGTAAATATCTTGGCACATGGAAGGCTACTCAAGCCGAAGCGTATGGTGTATCGATTTCAACGGAATCTGTTATTGGTGAATTCTCCATGGATCTAAAGGAAGATGGTAGTGCAAAAGTAATCATCGATAAAGATACATACAAAGGAGAATGGGAAGAAATCAAAGAGGGGATCCAATTAAAAGATGCCAAAGATACGATGGATTTCAAAGCCAAAGATGGCCATTTGATCCTTGAATACAGTGGAGCTACGATCCTCTTTGAAAAACAAAAGTAAAGGTACGATCACATAAGATCGTACCCTTTGTTTTTTAGACTGATTTCTAATTCTTCCTCTTCTTCACAATGAATCAACATAATGGGTTGTGAGGTGTCCCAACCAAACGTTGTATATAAATAATCAATATTGATGTTGCATTCTTTGACATCTTCCAATAAATGGTTCAAGCTACCCACTTCATTGGAAACACGAACGGCTAAAACGGAATCCAAGTGAGTCAAGTATCGTTTCTTTAAGATTTCTTGTGCTTTCTCTGTGTCGGAAACGATCATACGGACAATCGCGAAAGCAGAACTATCATTGGTCAATAGCGCATATAAATTGATATTGGCATCGGCTAATTCTTTCGTAATATCGTTGATTGCGCCTTTCTTATTTTCGGCAAAAACCGAAAGTTGTTTCATCATGGTTGCATCCTCCTAAGTTTCCTCTATTATACGCGGAATTATGATAAGATACCAATAGAACATAGGTTTGGAGGTAAAGAAAATGGAAGAAACACGTCCTTATGTCAGCTGGGATCTCATTCAATCGTTTATGATCGATGCGTTTCAAGCAGCTGGTGTACCGAAAGAAGATGCCAAAATTTGTACCGATGTATTGATGGAAAGCGATCGTCGTGGAATTGAAAGTCATGGAACCAACCGTTTCAAACCCATTTATATCGATCGCATCAATGATGGAATTTTAAATCCAGTTACAAATTATGAAATATTAAAGGATACACCCACTACTTGTGTAGCCGATGCGCATGATGGAATGGGTATGGTGGCAAGTTATAAAATGATGACTTCATTGATTGAAAAAGCGAAAAAATATGGCCTAGCAATGGGTGCTATCAAGAATTCCTCGCATTATGGCATTGCCGGCTATTGGGCAACCATGGCTAGTAAAGAAGGATTGTTAGGAATTACCGGAACCAATGCTCGTCCATCGATTGCACCTACGTTTGGTGTGGAAAATATGATGGGAACCAATCCACTCACCTTCGCATTCCCAACGGATGAAGATTTTGACTTTATTTTAGATTGCGCTACTTCGATCGTACAACGCGGTAAGATCGAATATTATGCGCGTTCAGGCAAGCCAACCCCAAAAGGTATGGTCATTGCGCATGATGGTACGGCACTAACGGATTCCGAAGAAATTCTAAAGAAATTAGTAGAAGGCACAGCCGCTCTAACACCATTGGGTGGTATTGGCGAAGAAATGGCAGGTTATAAAGGTTATGGCTATGCCGCAGTTGTAGAAATTTTATCGGCAGCCCTAACGGGTGGTTTATTCATGAAAGATCTAACGAATAAGAATCCCGATGGAACGAAACGACCTTATCATTTGGGTCATTTCTTCCTAGTGATCAACCCTGAATTCTTTATGGGTCTGGATACCTTCAAGAAAACGGCTGGTGATATCTTGCGTGGTTTACGCAACAGCCAAAAAGCACCTGGTGAAGATCGTATCTATACAGCGGGTGAAAAAGAATGGGATGTTTGGCAAGTACGCAAAGATAAAGGTGTCCCAATGGGTGAAGGTGTGCAAAACGATTTCAAAGCAGTACGAGATATGTATCATTTGGACTACAAATTCCCTTTTGAAAAATAATCAATGGAAGGCAGCCTAAGCTGCCTTTTTTATGTCTATCGACTTATCTAGGTTGATGATCGATGATTTGACGATGCATGAAATGAATCACGACCGAGTATTAGACACGGTACTCCTTTTCTAAGGACATCAAATATTCTCTTACTATTTCATCTTTTTTAAATGTGCTTTATTTGAATATAGACGTATTATATATCACCGGAAGAGTGGGAATTCTATGAACAAAATCACAAGATTTTTAGAAGTACCTGTAGTTGCTGGAACTCTGTTTACATTGGGCCATATCGCCGTTAAAGCAGCGGAACCTACGACACAACCAGAACCTGTCGCACAAACAACAGAGACAACCAGTCAAAACGAAAATGAGGATATCCAACCGGTCGAAGTGGACAATCGAACGGAATAGGAAACGAAGATCAAGGAAGCACAAGATTTGGGTATCGACATTCAAACGATCAACAATCAACAAGAGCTGCCAAAAACGTAACAAGAACTGCATGATTATTATCAATCACAGATCGACGCCTTGAATCAAGCCATTCAACAACAAAAACAGTACAATGATGCATATGCCAAGGAACAAGAAAAAGCGTTCGCGACCGTGATCCAGGATCCCGAATATAAACAAAATGAATGGTCCATGGATCAGTTCAAAGAACTAGTTGACGGGGATTTCAATAAGGTCACGGTTATCTCCAAAAGTCCAAACAAATCGTTACAATTGGAAACCCATCTAAAAGAAAATGGGTATCTTCATAAAGCGGATTATTGGATCTATCGCAATGTATTTCTCGATAGTAAAACAGGTGATCCCATCAATTTACGTTTTGACATCCTCAAAATTCAACAGAATGCAACCGCAGGAGCCAATGAAACAGGCAATGATCTAGATGCATTACCTGAAATAGAAAAAACTCGATTATCTTTTATTGACAAAAATCAAGTGGCTCTGTGGTATGATAATGCCCAATTGACTATGAAAGTATCTTTCTTAGATGCGAACGATGATCCCGTGGTATTGGAAAAGCCATTGGTGATCATTACGGATGTAGACGATAATCAAGCTGTGAAGATGGATGAGATGAACGTAAAATGGTTAAAGGGTAAAAATTTAGTGGATCGAAATGGCATCGTTGGTAATTTTGGCACGTATCGAGATACTACACCCGACAATCGAAGTGCTTGGATGATGTATGCCTTACCGGCAACCGATCATTTCACATATACATTCTATTCTTTTTCAAGCTCTTTTGGTGGGGTCTATCAAGGAGTTGGATCGGAAACGATTTCCTATACAAGACCCAATAAACAAATGGTGCAATGGGAGGGTCAAGATATCCAATTGACCGATTTATTTGTATCACAACCAAGTACACCATCAAAACCAAATGTGATTGTTTCGCATCCAACCCAAGCCCATATCACGACAACTTCAACGAATGTGGTTCCAGCTTCGACTTCTGTTGAAACTTCATCCACCGTTTCAACGGGTGTTTCTTTATCTTGGATGAGTTCACTATTTGGTTGTATCCTTTCTGGCCTTGGTTTGATTTCCATCAAAAAAAGAAGTTGAGTCAACTTCTTTTTTTTGGCTAAAATTTGATCGTATGTGGACTTTCCTTGAAACTATAGAATGTCGCACTTGCATTTTTTAGATAGAAACAAGCCATATTTCCATCCCCTACGGCATAGCTTTCTTTTTGTTCAGGAAAAGCTTCCAACATTTCTCTTTGGACATCTTCATCTGGATCTAAAACAACTTCTGCTTGAACACGGACCCATCGATCCTTTTGGATCGCAGAAAGCTCAATTTTCGGATTTTTCAAAAGTTGTTGCGCCATCTTCTTTTTTAGACCCGTTTGAAAATAAAATTTACGTTGATAGATCAATTGCGTACTCATTGGTCGTACATGGCCATTTTGTTTCCTTCTTTATTCCAAACACATCATCAAGACAAATCCCAGTGCAAAACAAATCGTTCCCCAATTCGAATGCGCTCCTTCACTCATTTCGGGAATCAATTCTTCCACGACTACATACAACATGGCTCCAGCCGCAAAGGCCAAGAAAGAAGGCATCAATGGAACGATCCAAGCGGATAACCAAATTGTCAATAAAGCACCGACTGGTTCTACGGCTCCAGATCCAACCCCAGCTAAAAAGGTTTTCCATCGTGACATACCAGCGGCTTTTAGAGGCATGGATACGATCGCTCCTTCCGGTACATTTTGAATGGCAATCCCCATCGCTAATGCGAAGGCACCGGCTTGACCAATGGTAGAGTTTGATAACCAACCGGCATATACGACGCCCACCGCCATTCCTTCCGGAAGATTATGAAGCGTGACCGCTAATAAAAGTTTGGTTGATTTGTTTAAAGACGTATGTGGGCCTTCTTCTTGATCATCCATATGCGTATGCGGGATCACAACATCCAGCAACAACAAAAAGCCAATCCCTAATAAAAAACCAATCGCAACGGACCATACCGTTTTGGCTTGTGCTAATGCTGGTTGTAGTAAGCTCCAAAAACTGGCAGCGACCATGATGCCGGCAGCAAAACCAGTCAGCATCCGTTGGCTGGTTTGAGAAAGGGGCTTACGCATAAATAGGACAAAAGAAGCACCTATGGATGTTCCTAAAAAAGGAATCAAAAGACCTTGGATAATTTCTCTGTTCATACTTCTAGATTACCATATCTATTGTAAAAAGTAGATGAAGATATAAAAAAAATCGCCAATTGGCGATTATTTTTCTATTGGTGGAGCGTATCGGGATCGAACCGATGACCCCCTGCTTGCAAAGCAGGTGCTCTCCCATCTGAGCTAACACCCCATGGTATAAAATTGAATGGTGGGCCTGAATGGATTTGAACCAGCGACCTCACCCTTATCAGGGGTGCGCTCTAACCAACTGAGCTACAGGCCCATAAGTCATTCACTGAATGATCAATAATAATATCACTAGCCCCAAACCATGTCAAACACTTTTTTATATTTTTTTTATAAAAAAACAAGGTTTCTACACCTTGTCTATTCTAATAATTTATATTCTTGCTTAAAACTTATCTGGCATCCCAGTAAATCGATGCTTTCACCTGATCACATTTTTCTTTTCCCAATAGCTTCTCAATAATCGCATACGCAAAATCAATACTTGCCGCTGCACTGATTCCCGTTATGATATTTCCATCCGTAACCACATACTGATATTGATACTCTCCACCAAAATCTTCATCTAATTCTTTAAAACAAGTATATTTTTTTCCTTTTAATATTCCTTCCTGTCCTAAAATCGTAGGTGAAGCACATATTGCAGCCAACACTTTCTTTTTGGCAAATTCATGTATTAAAGATAATACATCTTTATTCTTCTTTAATTTCTGATAATGTGGCCCTCCTGGAAGGATCAGACAATCCGCTTTCGAAAAATCATATTCACTGAATAAAATAGATGGAGAATATGTCACATTAAACCTTCCTGTTACTTCATTTCCTTCCACACGAATCACATCAACCTGGATGCCTGCTCTTCTTAATAAAGCAATGGGTCCCATCGCTTCTAACTCTTCAAATCCATTATCCATTATAATTGCAGCTATCATATACATTCCTCCTGAGTTTATTATATCATTTGAACTCTTAAGAAAAAATATTATAATGAAATTGGAGGTAGTTATGAAAAATAAATTATTTACATCGAATGTTGATTTTTTATTATCCAATGCGATCTTATTTGTCACTGGTCTAATCGTCACTTTTTTCAACATTCATCTGGTTTTAACAGCTTCTCGAATAATCGGAATTGTTTCTTTAACTCTGGGTATTTATTTACTTTACATATTTTTCTTTAAACAAATAACTGGTTCTTCTCCTTTCTTTATAGGATTTATGTGTTTTATTACAGGATTAATAATGGTTATCAAACCAGATCTTGTGATTTCTTTTTTACCAATGGTCATTGGTGTGATTCTTATAATCGGTTCTTTGCTGCAATTAAAAAAGACTTTATTGCTTCGCTACAACAAAGATTCTTTTTTCACTGTAATGCTTGTTATCAACATTCTATTTCTTATTGCTGGCTTATCTTTATTTTTAGATCCAATTCAATCCTTATCCAATATTATAAAAATTGTTGGAATTCTTATGATTCTATATTCTATTTACTCCACAGTTGGTGCTTTATTAGCAGATAAATATATAAATTAAAAGCGGGATTTTTCCCGCTTCTTTTATAATTGTGATTTTAAATAGGCAAATATAAATCCATCCAGATCTCCATCCAGTACCGATTGTACCTGACTGGTTTCATATCCAGTACGCGCATCTTTGACCAGTGAATAAGGATGCATTACATAACTTCGAATCTGACTTCCCCATTCATTGGCAAGCTGTTCTCCTTTGATTTCATTCATTTTCTTTTCCTGTTTTTCAATCTCCAGCTGGTATAAACGAGATTTTAAAACACGTAAAGCTTCTTCTCTATTTTCATGCTGAGAACGACCATTCTGACACGTAGATACAATTCCAGTTGGTTTATGCACCATTCGAATCGCAGAATCCGTTTTATTGATATGCTGTCCACCCGCTCCAGAAGCTCGTTTTGTTTCGATGATCAGGTCTTCTGGTTTGATTTCAATTTCAATTTCATCATTGAATTGTGGCATGACATCTAAAGACGCAAAGGAAGTGTGACGTCTGGCTCCTGAATCAAATGGAGAAATTCGAACAAGACGATGCACGCCTTTTTCCGATTTTAAATAGCCATAGGCTTTATCCCCTTCCACAAGGAAGGTTACACTTTTGATCCCTGCCACTTCTCCAGGCTGATAATCCAGCACTGTAACTTTGTATCCATGCTGCATCGCATATCTGGTATACATTCGATACAGCATATCCGCCCAGTCACAGCTTTCAGTTCCTCCTGCTCCTGGATGCAGTTCTAAAATCGCATTGTTCTGATCGTATTCATGAGACAGTAAAACAGAAATCTCAAAGGAATCCATTTTTTCTTTGGTTTCCTGATATTCCATTTCGGTCAGTTCCATAAGCTCTTCATCAAAATCTATTTCCAGTTCTTTTAAACTTTCGGATAAAGACTGAAACTGTTCACTTAAAGATTCATACTGGTCTACTATTTCTTTATTCGCATTTCGTTTACGAATCGTGGATTGAGCTTTCTTTGAATCGTTCCAAAATCCATCCTGCAGAATTTTTCGATCCAGCTCTTCAACCTGAAATTTTTTTTCTTCTAAGTCAAAGAGACTCACCTAAAGAAGATAACTTCTTCAGGTGAGTTTCCAATCCTTGTCTTAATTCATAAAGTTCCATTATGCTTTTTTAATTCGTCTTTTCGCCATTTCTTTTGCTTTTTCTAAGGCAGGATTTTTTGGCTCTTTACGAATACGTACTTTTAATAAGAAGAATGTGATTTCACGAGAAATACGAGCATTCATTTCTTCAAACATATCAAATCCTTCCTGAACATATTGCTGTAATGGATTGTTTTGTGCATATGAACGAAGATAAATACCACCTCTTAATTTATCCATACGGTAAATATGAGCAATCCAGTTACGGTCAATGTTACGAAGAACGACTGTTTTTTCAAATGGTAAGAATTGTGCTCTTACTGGTGAAATTTCGTTTTCATATTCTGTCCACATTTTATTCAAACAGTATTCTTTTGCCTGAGTGGCATCTTTTCCTTCCAGTTCGGAAGCATGGATACGTTTTTCTTCTGTTAATCCCATCATTTCCAGTGATTTACAAACTCCAGGAATATCCAATGGATTTTTCTTATCGTTTGTTAAATTAGCCTGAATGGTTTGTTGAATGGTCTGATCAAATACATTGTGGACCGTTTCATGAACATCCTGACTTTCCAGAATACGATTTCTCTGGGCATAAATAATTTCACGCTGTCTACGCAATACATCATCGTAATCCAATAACTGTTTACGCATATCAAAGTTGTATCCTTCAACACGTTTTTGTGCCATTGTGATGGATTTTGTAACCGTCTTTGATTCGATTCGTTCGGCTTCTCCTAATTTGTCAAACATTTTCTGCAGTTTGTCTCCACCAAAACGAACCATTAATGAATCTTCTAAAGATACATAGAAACGTGAGAATCCTGGATCTCCCTGACGTCCAGAACGACCACGAAGCTGATTATCAATACGTCTGGATTCATGACGTTCCGATCCTAGTACAGCCAAACCACCTAATTTTCTGGATTCAGCCGTTAATTTGATATCGGTACCACGTCCTGCCATGTTTGTGGCAATGGTTACGGCTTTAGGTCTACCTGCTAAAGCCACAATTTCTGCTTCACGTGCATGGTTTTTCGCATTTAATAATTCATGTGGAATTCTTTCTTTTTTCAGCATTTTTGAAATCAGTTCACTGGTTTCTACCGCAATGGTACCTACCAGTACTGGCTGTCCTTTTTCATACAGGCGTTTTACTTCACGAACCAGAGCTTCGTATTTATCTTTTTTATGAGCATAAACTTCATCTGGCAGATCTTCACGAATGACTGGTACGTTTGTAGGAATCACAATAACTTTCATATTGTATGTAGAAAGGAATTCCTCTTCTTCTGTTTTAGCAGTACCGGTCATACCTGCCAGTTTTTCATACAGACGGAAAAAGTTCTGATATGTAATAGTTGCCAGAGTGGAAGTTTCTTCTTTGATTGGAACCCCTTCTTTGGCTTCGATTGCCTGGTGCAGCCCATCAGAGTAGGCTCTTCCTGGCATCAAACGTCCTGTAAACTGGTCAACGATCACAATTTCTTTTTCATCACTGACAACGTATTCAATTTCATTTGTCATAATGTAGTTGGCACGCAATGCCTGATTGATGTGATGTACCAGCTGTGTATGTTCAATTTCATACAGGTTGTCAATTTTAAAATAACGTTCTGCTTTACGAACTCCATCTTCAGACAACATAACCTGACGTGTTTTTTCATCAATGTCATAGTCTCCAGAAACCAGTTCTTTTTCATGTGTAAATTTATCGGTTTCATATTCAGGAGCCACTAATGTTTTGACAAAACGATCGGCCTGAATATATAAATTTGCGGTCTGTTTACGTCCACCAGAAATAATTAATGGCGTACGAGATTCGTCAATTAAAATAGAGTCCACTTCATCGACAATGGCCATATGAAGTCCTCTCATAACACGATCTTCTACTTTTGTGACCATATTGTCACGTAAATAATCAAATCCTAATTCAGAGTTTGTTGTATATGTGATATCACAATTGTATGCTTCTCTTTTTTCTCTGGCATTCAATTCACGTCTATTAACACCTACGCTCAATCCTAAGAATCGATAGATTTCACCCATCCAGCTGGCATCACGTCCAGCTAAATATTCATTGACAGTAATGACATGTACACCTTCCCCTTTTAAAGCATTTAAGTATACACACATAGTTGCCGTTAATGTCTTTCCTTCACCGGTCTTCATTTCCGCAATGTCACCTTTATGCATCGCAATGGAACCCATAACCTGTACTTTATATGGTTTTTCATTGATTACACGATAAGCCGCTTCACGAGCTGTTGCGAATGCTTCTGGTAATAAATCATCTACCGTTTCTCCATTTTGTAGACGTGATCTATATTCATTGGTTTTATTTCTTAATTCTTCATCTGATAACTTCTGCATTTCTGGTTCATAGCTTAATACCTGATCAGCAATTTTTTCCAGTCCAGCTAATTCCCTTTGTTCTTCTGAGAACATCTTTTTAAAGAACCCTGCCATTGTATCCCTCCTAAAATTTTCGTATCATAACAAATATTATCACAAAACACAAAAAAAAAATAGGGAAATCCCTATTTAAACAATTTTTCTGACATAAGGATCCTCACTGATTCCTTTAGACAAAACCAGTCTGGCATATTCCTGTGCACAGAATAAAGAATGATCGCGATAATTTCCACATTCTTTTTCTTTTGTCCCAGGAACATCTTCCCATTTCATTTCTACAATTTCTTCCAGTGCTTCTTTTAAGGCAAGGGCTACTTCATGAGATGAATGTTCATTAAAAGTCAACAGATGAAATCCTGTTCGGCATCCAAATGGAGAACAATCCAGATATCCTTTGATTCTTGGTCTTAGTGTTAAAGCCAGTAAATGTTCCAGTGTATGCATTCCCGCTGTCGGAATAAACATTTCATTGGGCTGTGTCAATCGAATATCAAAATTGGAAACAATATCTCCTTTTTCTCCTTTTTGTGTATCAATCAATCGTACATATGGGGCGATTACTCTGGTATGATCCAAAGTAAAGCTTTCAATCACAACGTCTTTTTCCATAACTCCTCCTAAACTAAAATCAATTCCACAATAAATACCATCAAACAACAAGCCATAGATACCTGAAACAGGCTGGCTTTTTTCCATGCCAGAATGATTCCTGTTACCAGAGCCACTATACCTGCTGCAGGAATCTGAGTGGCTTCAATAATGGCTGGAAAAGTCATACAGGCTAAGGTGACATAGGGTACATAATATAAAAAGGAACGAATGGTAACATTTTTAATAGGTTTTCGAACCAGCGTCAATGGAAGCACACGGATCAGATAGGTCACAATGGCCATGATCCATACATAGCTCATCAAATTATTCATCCATTTCCCTCCTTGGAAATACAATGGCAGCAATCAAAGAAATCACAATGGTCAGTATCAATGTTCGAGTTCCAGATGAAAATGGAAGATTTCTGGTACAGTAGCTTAACAGAAAGCTAGTCAGAACCAGAGCGCAAACCACTTTGTCTTTTTTACTAGCTGGAACAATAACCGCCAGAAACATACCATACAAAGCCACACTTAAACAGGATACCAGGCGCAATGGAAGCGTATTTCCGGCAATGATTCCCAAAGCTGTTCCACTTGCCCAGCAGGGAATGGCTACACAATAGGCGCCATATAAAAATAAGGGCGGTACTTTTCCTTCCTGATTGATTGCCAGACCAAACAGTTCATCGGTCACATCAAATCCAATGATCATTCTTTGCCATGTCGATAATTTTTCATCCAGTTTCTGCGATAAAGAAAAACTCATCAGAAAATAGCGGGCGTTGGACACAAGGGTCATCATCACCATTTGCCAGAACGTTCCATGAGAGGCCATCATCATGAAACAGGCATATTCTCCTGCTGAAGCATTGATCAGTGCCGAAGTAACAAATCCCTGAATGGGACTCAATCCTACATTTTTTGCCATAATTCCTAAAGTGAAAGCTACCGCAAAATAGCCCATTCCAATCGGAATCCCATCCTTCATTCCTCTTTTAAAATCCGTCATGTATTTATTATATGAAAAAGCCTTCTTTTTTTCAATGGAGCTACATTTTATCAATATATTGAAAATCCGTATCAATATCAAATACAAAAATGGAACCGTTTGGTATCGGATGCCCCACTTTTTCCATTACATCCGGTGCATATTTTCGCATTAGATTGGCCATAATTCCACCATGACAGACAATCAGTACATTTCCACTATGTTTTTCTGAAATCTTTAATAATTCTTTCTGAAAACGAGCTAAAGCCATAGCAGGCGATTCTCCACCATAATCTGGCACATTGTTTCGATCAATCTTTAAGGTCTGAAAAATTACTCTTTCCGATTCTCCATCAATCATACCAAAATTAATTTCTTTTAGACCTTTTCGATGAGAAGTATTCACATTTCGATTCTTTAAGATCAGATTCATTGTATCGACTGCTCTTTCCGAAGTAGAAGAATAAGCCCATTCAAAATCTACATTTTCCAGCTTCTTTCCTGCTTCAATAGCCTGCTGTATCCCTGTTTTTGTTAACGGGGAATCACACCATCCCTGTATAATTTTCTTTACATTAAATAAAGTCTGTCCATGCCTTACAATATAAGCTCTCATACTAACTCCCTTTCAATAATTTGTTTTACCTGTGTATAAAATGGAACAAAAGCACTGGGAATGGCATACTTTTCTTCAATTTCATCGATTGAATAAAAATGATCTGTTTTTTGTTCCACAAATAACATCGTCCCTTTCATATTCCATTGTATATGGGAAAAAATATGGGTGTGCTCTTTTAATTCTATTTCTTTTACACAAGGAACTCTTTCTTCATCAAAACCATATAAATTGGCTAATAAGCCTTTGTTTTCTCTTTTCTTTAAATGAATTTTATTCTTATATACATAAATATAAAACTGCTTCTCTTCCACTTTTCTGTCTTTTTTCTTCTTTAAGACTGGAAGATTTCCCTGTATTCCTTTTCGGTAAGCCACACAATTCTCTTTTACTGGACAGGAAATACACCGTGGATTTTTGGGAATACAGATTAAAGCCCCTAATTCCATTAAAGCCTGATTATAATCGGAAATAAACTCTTTTTCTGGTAAAGAATCCTGAACCAGCTTTTCAATATTTTTCTTTGTTCTGGAATCAATTTCTTCTTCCATTCCATACAGTCTGGAAAATACACGAATCACATTTCCATCCACTGCACTCACTCTCTGATCATAAGCTATTGAAGCTATGGCTCCTGCTGTATAAGGACCAATTCCTGGCAGTTTCATCAATTCTTCTTTGGTTTCTGGCAGTTTTCCATCGTATTTTTCCATACAGATGATGGCACATTTTTTTAAATTTTTTGCCCGGGAATAATAACCCAGTCCCTGCCATAATTTATTTAATTTTTCATCCGGACAAGCTGCCAGTGCTTTCATATCCGGAAGCTGTTCTATAAATCGATTATAATATTTCAACATGGCTTCAATTCGAGTCTGCTGTGCCATAATTTCACTGATCCATATCGAATACGCATCTTTCTTTTCTCGAAAAGAAAGCTTACGAGCCTTATTTTCATACCATTTTAATAATTCATTCTGAAACATAAAACCTCATACAAAAAGATGGAAATCATTCCATCTTAAACACGTGCATATATAAATTGTGCTTTTCCAGTAATAGTGGTATTACCTGTTGCCGCATCAATGAAAGCCGTCTGTCCTTTTTCCAGTTGAACGCTTTGTCCATTGGCTTCAAGCATCAGACTTCCATCCAGCACAATAACCGAACCAAAACTTTCTTCATCTACATCCCATGTTAAAGTACCATCTACATCCGCTACATAAGTTGTAAATTCATGACAAGTTGCCATAGTTGTGACTTTGGCATCTTCTTTTTCAATAGTTGGTCCACATGGTTTGAAATCACTTTCGATTGGAGATAAATTGGAAACATCCAATGCTTTTTTAATATGCAGTTCTCTTGGTTTTCCATCTTTTCCAACACGTCCAAAATCATAAACACGATACGTTGAATTGGAGTTCTGCTGAATCTCACAGATCTGAATTCCTGCTCCAATAGCATGAATGGTACCAGATGGAATAAAGAATACATCTCCTTTATGAACCGGTACAGCTTTTAGAACATCCAGCAATGTATTATCTTTAATTTTTGCTTCAAATTCTTCTTTTGAAATTTCACGGTTTACACCAAAATATAAGAAAGAACCTGGATCACAATCCATGATATACCACATTTCAGTTTTTCCAAATTCATGTTCAACACGCAATGCATATTCATTATCTGGATGTACCTGAATAGAAAGTGGTCCTTTCGCATCAATAAATTTAATTAAAATTGGGAAATTTTCAAACGCATTTCCTTTTGTTCCCAAAACACCTTTACCAGCAGCATCTAAATATTCTGGGAATGTTTTCCCTTCATATTCCCCATTTGCCACAATACTTGGTCCATCTGGATGTACAGATAGTTCCCAGCTTTCCGCAACAATGTCAAGATCTGTCTTTTTCCCAAAATTTTCTTTTAATTTTGTTCCTCCCCATAAATAATCTTTATAGGCTGGATTTAATTTAATAATTCCCATATTTGATTTCCTCCACGTAATTATTATAGAACAAAATTTAAAAAAGTTATATCAAATTTTATTTTGTTTTATTGTCTATAATACAAAAACAAAAACAGGAATCTCTTTGGATTCCTGATTGATTATTATCTATATTTTCTAGAGAATAAACGATACAATTTATTGATTTTTCCTGAATCACAGTAGCTATAACGCTCTGATTTATACCATTGTGGACAACTTCTCTCCATATCATACAATTGAAAATATACATTACCATAAATCATAAGTAGCTCCTCCTCTTCATCTCTTTCTTTGTAATTGTATTATAAAACCAAAAGAATAGAATTTAAATGGCTTAAAAGCCCAATTATTTTTATACATTTTATGCTTATAGCACAAATAAAATTATAATTTATTTTCATAAAAGTTTTCATTTATTTACATTGACTTTATATCTTAAACAACTGTATAAAAAATATGGATTTGATTCCATTTTATAACAATTTGTTCACAAATTATGATCAATTAATGATACACTGAAAAGGGTGATTGTATGATTTCTTTGGATGACATTATGCTGCAGGTAGGAAATGAATATAAAATGAAATGCATAGCTGGTAAAGAGGGCTGTTCACATCCAATTGGATGGGTTCATATCGTAGAAGATCCTACCATTATTCAATTCTTATGGTCAAACGATCTGGCTTTGACATTGGGACTGGGATTTCAGAGTGAAAAAGCTTTAATGGACTGTATTATAAAACTGGTAAAACGAAACTGTGTGGGTTTAATTATCAATACAGGAAAATATATCAACGAAATACCCGACTCCATCCTTCGTTATTGTGACCAGAATCAGTTTCCATTGATCACCATTCCCTGGGAAATCAATGTCAATATGGTCATCAAAGACATTTCCATTCGTTGTCAGCAAGATTCCATAGGAGAACAGAAACTGGCTCAATATTTTATAAAAGGGTTTAAAAACGAAGAAAAACTGGAACAGTATCGAGATGAACTTAAATCTCATTTTGATACCGAAGGTTCCTTTCAGATCAGCATTGTTCACATCAGCAATTTAGAAAATACAGATATTCAACATCAAAGAATACTGGCTCGTTTACAATTTTATTTTGGCACCATACAATGTAAATATATTTTTTTCTGGTATGAAAACAATCTGATTTTAATTACCAATAATCTTCCTATGCATTCTTTACAGTCATTATGTGAAAAAGTAATTCATATCACAAAGATCAAATTAGAAGATTTCCCTGTGTTTATCGGAATTGGAAATAGTGAAATCGATTTAAAAAGTCTGCCAAAAAATTATAAAAAAGCCAAAGCTGCTTTAAAATATGCTCTTCATTTTAATCATTCTATTTCCAGATTTAAGGATATTGGCATGTATCAGATCTTATATTCTATTGAAGATGAATCCATTATAGAAAATTATTACAGGGAGTGTTTCCATCCTTTAATTGAATACGATTTGAAACATCATTCTCAATTGTTGCTTACATTTGAATATTTTCTTAAATACAAAGGAGCCATTCAAATTGTAGCCCAGGAATTATATACTCATCGAAATACGATCAATTATCGCATTTCGAAAATTAAATCCTTATTAAACTGTGATCTGGAAGATTCAGAAGAAACATTCAAATACGCATTGGCATTCTACATAAAGAAAAAAGAATAGGGATTCCCTATTCTTTTCTTATTTGTATGGATTCAATGACTGGCTGTTCACTTTTTTCAATGCTTCCATTGTCATCGACTGGATTGGCTTTTTCACAGATTTCATCCACAATATCCATTCCCGATAGAACCGTACCAAAAGCCGCATATTGTCCATCCAAGAAAGTCGAATCACTTTGTACAATAAAGAATTGGCTGCTGGCAGAATTATAATCGCTGCTTCTTGCCATCGATATAGTTCCTCTTATATGAGAAATTTCATTATCCACTCCATTGGCAGAAAACTCTCCTTTAATGGTTTGAGAAGCCCCTCCTGTTCCATCTCCATTTGGATCTCCACCCTGCATCATGAAACCATCCATAATACGATGGAAAGTTAATCCATCATAGAAACCGGATTGTGCCAGACTGACAAAATTATCCACTGTTTCAGGTGCCTGTTTCGAATCCAATTGAACCACTATCTGTCCATAATCTTTGATATTGATATCGGCATAATAAACCGAATCGTCTTTTAAAACAAAATAAGAAGCGATTAGACAAACCAGAAGAATGGGAACAATGAACATTTTTTTAAAACCAGGTTCTTTCTTTGTCAAAGCTTCAATGGTTTCGATACATTTCTGATTCGTAGATTGAATAGGTTCTTTTTCCTGTTTTAAGATTACAGATTTAAATTGAGTGCATTCATCAATGGTTTGAAAACAATATTGAATATAATCTTCAATGATCATTTCATCTACATTTAATGTTTCTTTTAATTGGCGACAGCTAAAATCTGAACATAAATAGGATTTCAATACAAATCGTGTTTCTTTATTTAAAGATTGTATAGACGAACAGATTTTATTAAA
This sequence comes from Absicoccus sp., assembly GCF_034090965.1. Taxonomy (NCBI): domain Bacteria; kingdom Bacillati; phylum Bacillota; class Erysipelotrichia; order Erysipelotrichales; family Erysipelotrichaceae; genus Absicoccus; species Absicoccus sp. The sequence goes on from NZ_JAXDRQ010000059.1 coordinate 71,285, forward strand.
ATCCAGATTGGATTCCATTTCTTTGATTTCAATTGTTTCTTTAATATCTGGTTTCTGTTCTTTTAATTGATGAGGATTGGAAATAAAATATTTATTTTTACATAGTTTTATTGCTATATGAATACAAAGATCTTTGAATTCTTCTTCACTCTGTATGTTTTTCTGTGCTAAATTTTTCCATACCTGTTCAAAAACATCTTCAAACACAAAATCGGTCTGCTCTTCATTTTCCATTAAAAAATCACAGATAAAATAAATTCGTTTCTTATTTTTTTCATATAAATGTAGAACAGCTTCACGATTTCCATTCTTAGCTTCTTTTATAATTTTTTCCATCTTAACGCTCCATTGTATCCGGATCCTGAAGTTCATAATCCACTTTTAATGTATCTAACCTATCCATATCTGCTTTTCCGATTTCAAAATCAAAGATATTAATGTTTTCTTGAATACGACTTGGTGTAACCGATTTTGGTAAAGGTAAAATGTCATTCTGATAAATATATCTTAAACAGATTTGGGAAGGTGTCTTATGATATTTTTGTGCAAGTTCATTGATTATGTCATTATCAAGTAAAGCCGATCTGGCCAATGGACTATACGCTTCTACTAAAATATCGTTTTCTTTGCAATAATCTACCACTTCTTTTTGAAGCAGTCCTGGATGGTATTTAATCTGATTGACCATTGGAATGATTTCCATATCCATAATTTGTTCTAAATGATGGATTCTGAAATTGGATACGCCAATGGCTTTTACTTTTCCTTGTTTATACGCATCAATCATAGCTTGCCAAGTCTGACGATTTACTTCGACTGGATTTTCATACATCAACGAATTGGCAGGCCAATGAATTAAATACAGGTCAAAGTAATCCAATCCCATTGTTTCTAAAGAACGATCCAAAGCCTGTAAAGTGGACTGGTATCCACGCTGGCTATTCCATACTTTATTTGTGATAAATAATTCTTCTCTTTTTATTCCACAATTTCGAATGGCTTTCCCGATCATCTCTTCGTTTTTGTAAATATAAGCACCATCAATGTGACGATATCCACAATCAATGGCACATTGAACCGCCTGTAATGCGATTTCATCATTCGGTGTCTTCCATGTCCCAAAGCCAATGTCTGGAATCTCATTTCCGTTTCTTAATTTCATAATGTCCTCCTATTCAAATGCTTCTTTAATAGATTGATAGTGAAGAAAGATTCCTTGTCGATCCAATTCTTCTATTTCTTCTTTAGTAGCCAATCGATAAGACAAAGCTTCTTCAGTCTGGATCTGTACATCGTTTTCATTAAAATCGAGAATAAATTTATAAACATCCACAAAATAATTATCTCCCTGTCCAGGATTCTCTCGATGATAGCTCATTTTAAATCCCCCTGAAGCCATAGAAACATCCAATCCTGTTTCTTCTTTTACTTCTCTTAAAACCGCTTCTTCAGAAGATTCCCCAGCCATACAGGCTCCTCCTGGTACTTCCCACCATCCAGGAGCCCAGGCTTTTGTCATAACCCTTTGTGTGATTAAATATTTTCCATTTACATGCTGAATAATTCCTAAAACTGATAAATGGTATTCTCCATCCTTTAAGATCCAATCGTTTTTCTTCATGGTTCTTCCTGTTAATTGTTTATTTTTATCATAAATATCCCAATATTCCATATATATTCCTCATTTCTTATACTATTATAATTGAAAAAGATATAAAAATCAGTAAATGTAAGAATTAAAAATTATTTTCAGTATTTTTGTAATTTTTTCATTTTTTTGTTGACAATTTTCATTTAAAGAACTATTATCTCTACGAATATTTCATAAAAGACATAAACAAGACAATACTTTAAATATACTTGCGTTAGAGAGTATCGGCAGCTGAAAAGATATCAAGAGCATTTAAAGCTATCCCTTGTTCGTTGATTTTCTGAAAAAAGTAAGAAAATCCGTGTTTCGCGTTAAGAAATATAAGTGGCTGATTTTATGCAAACTAAGTGGTACCGCGGATTTGACTTCGTCTTAGATACGAAGTCTTTTTTTATGAAATGTTCAGGGAGGATTTTTATGAACGGTTTATTATTATTACTTATTTCTGTTGTGATCCTGGTTGCGGCTTATCTATTGTATGGTCGTTATCTGGTGAAAACATGGGGAATCGATGTCAATGCGAAAACACCAGCTTATCAAAGAGAAGACGGTGTTGATTTTGTTCCCAGCAACAAATGGGAAGTGTTTGCCCATCAGTTTTCTTCCATTGCTGGTGCAGGTCCTGTAACCGGTCCTGTTCTTGCGATGGCATTTGGATGGCTTCCTGCCTTTCTATGGGTCTTAGTGGGAGGTATTTTCTTTGGAGCTGTACAAGATTTTGGAGCCCTGTACGCTTCGGTAAAATCAAATGGAAAATCCATGGGACAATTAATTGAACAATATATTGGAAAAACCGGAAGACGTTTATTCTTCTTATTCAGCTGGCTGTTTACGCTGCTGGTCATCGCTGCCTTTGCGGATATGGTAGCTGGTACTTTTAATGGATTTAATGAACAAGGGGCTCAGCTTCTACCAAATGGAGCAGCCGGATCCATTTCCATCTTATATGTATTTGTTGCCATTGCCTTTGGATTGTTCTTAAAGAAAACCAAGATTTCCGGATGGAAACAACTGGTATTGGGACTGGTATTGATTGTTCTGATGTTGATGGTAGGAATTCAGTTTCCAGTTTATTTCACAAAACAAACATGGATCTACATCGTATTTGTGTATATTTTCTTCGCATCGGTTACACCAATCTGGATTTTGAAACAGCCACGTGATTATTTGACAACATTCTTATTTATCGCAATGATCCTGGCAGCTGTAGTGGGTGTATTTATTTCGAATCCAACCATTACTACACCTGTTTTTACTGGATTTAAAAGCGAAAGTGGAAGTTATCTATTCCCTACTTTATTTGTAACCATTGCCTGTGGAGCCGTCAGCGGATTCCATTCTCTGGTATCAAGTGAAACCAGTTCAAAACAGATTTCAAATGAAAAAGATATGCTTCAGGTTGGATATGGAAGCATGCTGCTTGAATCTTTACTTGCGATTTTAGTCATTGTCATTGTAGGTTCTTTAACTTCTTTATCCGATTCAGGTGTATTAAATGAAACATTATCTTCTATGGCCTTAGCCCAGGGAGCTACCCCTTTTACTAAATTCTCCGTAGGAGTTACCGGTTTAGTCCATCAATTGGGAATGCCTCAAGAATATGGATTGTGCATTATGACCATGTTTGTCTCTGCCTTGGCTTTAACTTCTTTAGATGCAGTGGCTCGTATTGGTCGTATGTCTTTCCAGGAATTCTTTGAATGCAGCAACCAGAAACCACAAGGAAAAATCGTTGCTTTCTTAACAAATAAATACGTGGCCACACTATTAACACTAGCCGGTGGATATTTATTAAGCTTAGGAGGATATTTAAATATCTGGCCATTGTTTGGAAGTGCTAACCAGTTATTGGCTGCTATGGTATTGATTTCTATTTCCGTATTCTTAAAAGTTACCGGAAGAAAAGGATTTATGTTGTACATTCCAATGATTGCCATGTTAGTCATCACTATGACAAGTTTAGGAATGGCTGTATACAATATCTTTATGAAATTATTTGTATCTGGTGGTTTTGTCTTTATGACAGATGGCTTACAATTATTGATTGCTTTATTATTGATGGCATTAGGAATCTTAATTTTTATCGGATCCGGTAAAAAATTGATAGAAACAAAAAGTGAAAACTAAATTTAAAACAATCACCCCCTTATGAGGTGATTGTTTTCTTATTTCAACGTGTTTTTAAGTTCTATAATATTTGTTTCAATTTGTTTGATTACTTTTCTAAATTCTTCATCGGATTTACCAGTAGGATCTTCCAGTTTCCAGTTATCGTCAAATTCTTTTCCAATAAACGGACAACTTACATTGCATCCCATTGAAATATACAGATCCATTTGAGGAATATCTTTCAACGTTTTACTATACTGTCCATTGGCTTCCATATCAATTCCATATATTTCTTTCATCAATCGAATCGCATCTGCATTAATATGTGGTTTTGTTTCGGTTCCAGCTGAATAACTTTCAAACACATCGGATGCAAGATATTTTCCCAAAGCCTCTGAAATTTGACTTCTACATGAATTGTGTACACAAACAAAGGCCACTTTTTTCATTTCATTCTCCTTTTCATATCATAAAATCAATAATCTCATTATATTTTCACTTGTCTTTTCTAAATTTTTTTCTCCATCTTTTAAAGCTTTTTCTAAAGAAGAAATTTCATTTCCTATTGAAAAACAAGCAGTAATTCCTTTTTCATAACAAGAATCAATATTTACTTTTCCGGCACATACAATTAAAGGAACATTATGTCTTTTACAGATCGAAGCAATTCCTGAAATGGTCTTTCCATTCAGACTTTGTTCATCAAAGCTTCCTTCTCCTGTAAAACAATAATCACAATCCATAATTCTTTTTTCAAATTGGGTATGTTTCATAACCAGTTCAATACCTGAACAAAGTTGAGCCCCTATCGCATGTAAAGCTCCTGAAGTTCCTCCAGCGGCTCCGGTACGAGGATGATTGTGAATGTTTAATAAAGTATTTAAATGACATAAACAGGATTCCAGCAGATCTAGTTCTTCTTTGGTTGCCCCTTTCTGTTTACCAAAAGTATAAGTGGCTCCCTGTGGGCCACAATAAGGATTGGTTACATCACAGGCCACCTGTATTTGTACATCTGGATAAGAACATAAGGAAACCGATTGGATCAATGGAATATTTTTTATAACCGGTTCTAATTCCTTATGATCTTTATCATAAAAATGAGAACCCAAGGCACTTAACATTCCCAAACCACCATCATTGGTGGCACTTCCACCTAAACCAATCAGTAAAGTTTTACAGCCATGATCAATAGCATGTCGGATCAGCTGTCCTAATCCATACGAAGAAGAGTGTAAAAGATGACGCATAGAAATTTCAATCGATTCCAATCCACAAACACAAGCCATTTCAATGATTGCCAGATTTTCTTTACGAAAATAATACGCTTCTATTTCTCTACCATAAGCATCCAATGCATTACAGATAATTTTATTTCCTTTATAAAATTCATTTAATACTTTAGAAGTTCCTTCTCCTCCATCTGCCATAGGAATGCATTCTACATCAATACTCGAATCCACTTTATGAATGCCTCTTTGTATAGCTTTACATGCTTGTAAAGCACTCATACTTTCTTTAAAAGAATCACAAGCCACTACAATTTTCATATTCTTCACCATTTAATTTTATAAACATACATCCATTTTCCATCTAAATATTTTTTCTTTTCGATACAGCTACCACTATTCTTTTCAATTACACCTATAGAAGCTATATTTTCACAATAACAACCCAGTTTTATTTCCTTTAATCCAATTTCTTTACAATAATCTATAGCCAAAGATAAAAGTTTTGTTCCATATCCCTTTTTTCGATAAGAAGGACGTACAGAATATCCAATATGCCCTGCATATTCTTGTAAAAAAGGAGTGGTTAAACTATGACGTATTTCAGTAATTCCAATGATCTTTGATTCCAGCATCAGAAAGAATACATTACTAACAGCCCAATCCTTTGATACTGTTTCTATATTCTCATTCTTTTTAACCAGATCCATCCATTCCTCAAAAGATAACTGATCCAATAAGGCACTTCCATTTATAACAGATTCCCCACAATTAAAGAATTCCTGTTTAAATTCTAAAACTTCTTATTTATATCTTTCATCTGCTTTTACCAATGTAACCATATTCACCATCCTGTATAAAGGATAACAAATAGAAAAGAAATAGAGAAGAAAGTAAATAAAATATATTCATCTCATATCAATTAATCAATTTAAATTCAACAAGTGAGTATTCCGTTCACTTAAAGCCACCCTGTCTACCACTGAGAGCCACTAAAGTTTCAACAACAAGACATTAACTAACACCATATTAGGTTTTGTTGGAAATTCATCTTACACAATACTTCTAAAAAGAA
>NZ_JAXDRQ010000060.1:0-12731 GCF_034090965.1 Absicoccus sp.
GTCGATGAAGATGAGCTAAAGCATAATCTTGAACTGATGAATAATCGGCCACGAAAGTGCCTTGGCTATAAGACACCAAATGAAGTTATGAACGAAACAGACTCACATACATCGTGTTGCACTTAATTTGACAATTCATCTTTTCAAAAGAAAAAGCCGTATTTTCATACGACTCTTCGTGCACATCCAATCCCAAGACAACCAGGACCCGTATGACAAGAAATACTTAAAGACAAAGGATCTTTGGTAACATGAAATTGAGGGAATTCGGCTTTGACTTCCTCAAACCATTGTTTGACTTGTTCCGGCTGACCATGGGTATAAGAAATATAGACTTCTATTTCCTTTTTATCCACAAATGGTTTAAAACGTGTATCAAGATCGGAATGCAACGCATTAAACATGATTTTTTTGGCTGCTTTTAAGCTCCGGGCTTTTGCAAACGCATCCAATTTTTCGCCCTGTATTTGTAGGACCGGTCGAATGCGTAATAGACCACCCAATAAAGCCGCAGCCGAGGTGACACGACCACCACGCTTTAGATAATCTAAACTACCAACCATGATATAGATGCTGGAATTAAATTTTTCCGCTTCTAAGATTTCTTTGATTTCTTTGGCTGATTTTCCTTGATCACGAAGGGTCATCGCATCATAAACCGATTGACGTTGCGTTAATGAAATTCTTTGGTTATTCACTACTTGTACTTTGCCATCGAATTGTTGTGCTAATAATGTAGCGGTCTCACACGAACTCGATAAACCACTCGACATGGGAATGTATACGACTTCATCATGCGTCTGTAACGCTTCTTTCCACATGGATAATACCTCACCGGCCGGTGGCATCGAGGTTGAAAATTCCATGTCGGGATCGTTTTCCATACGCTCGAAGAATTCCTGGGCGGTGATGGTTTCATTTTCGTAATATTGTTTTCCATCCAGGAAAAAAGGCATACGTAAAATGTATACACCCAGCTTCTTTCCTTCTTCAGGAAAAATGCCGGATTCATTATCTGTCATGATTGCTACTGTCATAGTATCCATCCTTCTTCTGCTTTAACAATTAGCTATTCTAACACGGGGAATGGGAAAAGGAAACAGTCACTTCACGTCTAATGTAAACAATAATTGCCCTGCTTTGACAGTGTCTCCTTCTTTGGCCAAGATGTCTTTGACGGTACCATGCATCCGGGCTACCACGGCTGTTTCCATCTTCATGGCCTCAATGATACCTAAACTATCATTTTCTTGGACTTCATCTCCAACTTTCACATTGATCTTGGTGACAAGACCTGGAATGGAAGCACCAGCCTGTGATTTATCTTGAGGATCGACCATCTTGGTCTCTTTGCCTTCTACATGCACATGTGGATCGGGTACCGCAATGACACGGCGTTGACCGTTCAATTCAAAGATCACATTACGCGTTCCATCTTCTTCGTTGATATCACCCAATTCGATAAAACGAATGACCAAGGTCTTTCCTTCATCAATGGTGATCAAGTTGCGTTCTCCTTTGGCTAGACCATTAAAGAAGACATGGGATCCCATATGCATCAAATAACCATATTCCACTTCGTGTTTCCAATATTCTTTGACAACTTTTGGATACATGATATATGAAATAACTTGACGCATATTGAAAGGATGTGGACACAATACAGCCACTTCTTTTTTGGCTTTTTCAAAATCGGCTGGTGGCAATAACTTTCCAGGACGACAAGTAATAGGTTCTTGTCCTTTTAATACCACTTTTTGCAGATTCTTTGGGAAACCATGTGGCGGTTGTCCCATCAAGCCTTTGAAATAATCAATGACCGAATCCGGGAAATTCAAGTGTTCTCCCTTTTCTAAAATGTTTTCCGGTGTCAAATCGTTTTGGACCATGAAAATAGCCATATCTCCAACCATCTTGCTGGAAGGAGTGACCTTGGTGATACCACCTAACATCGTATCGACCACTTTATACATTTTTTTGACATCTTCAAAACGAGAGCTCAAGCCCAAGGAATTGACTTGTGGTCGTAAATTGGTATATTGACCACCAGGAATTTCATATTTATAAATATCCGTATCCGTTGTCTTAAGGCCATGATCAAATTTTTCATAGCGCAAACGCACATCGGCATAGTAATTGGATAATTCTTCAATCCGATCCAAATCAAATTCGGTATCTCGATCTTGGCCATGCAAAGCGGCAACGATCGCATTCATGGATGGTTGTGAAGTCATGCCTGCCATCGAAGCAACGGCAGTATCCACGATATCCACACCAGCTTCGGCCGCCATCAAATAGGTAGCCACTTGGTTGCCCGATGTATCATGGGTATGCAGATGGATCGGTAAGGATACTTCATTTCGCAAAGCATGTACCAATTCTTTGGCGGCATAAGGCTTCAATAAACCAGCCATATCCTTGATGCCAATCGAATGCACACCACGTTTTTCTAATTCTTTCGCTAATTTGATGTAGTAATCCAACGTAAAGGTATCGTTGCTTGGATCTAAGATATCCCCCGTATAACAAATTGTACCTTCACAGAATTTGCCTTGTTTCAATACTTCATCGATCGCAATTTCCATACCCGGCAGATAGTTCAAGGAATCAAAGATACGGAAGATATCAATCCCATTGATGGCACATTGATGTACAAATTCACGCACGACATTGTCTGGATAATTGGCATAACCCACACAAGAACTACCACGCAACAACATTTGGAAAGGAATATTAGGAATGACCGATCGCAACAAGGTCAAACGTTCCCATGGATTTTCATGTAAGAAACGGAAGGCCACATCAAAAGTGGCACCACCCCACATTTCCAAGGAGAAACAATCTTTTAAAATTTCAGCTGTACCTGGGGCTGCCAAGATCATATCGCGCGTACGCATGCGCGTCGACAACAAGCTTTGATGGGCATCCCGCATGGTCGTATCGGTGATCAATAATTTCTTTTGATTACGTACCCACTTGGAAAAATCCGTTGGTCCAAGTTGATCCAATTTTTGTTTCAAACCTGGTTCTGGATCGCCCGTATGTTTGGGAAAACGCGGTTTATCGTATTGTTTTCGTTCGGCATTGGGAGCACTGACTTGGATATTGGCAATATAACGCAAAATACGCGTAGCCCGGTCTTTGGAACCAACCACATCAAATAATTCGGGTGTATTGTCAATGAACTTGGTTGAACATTGGCCCGCCATAAAAGTTGGATGCGTCAAAATATTTGAAATAAAAGGAATATTGGTCTTGACACCACGAACATGCACTTCACTAATGGCACGTAAAGCCCGATGACAAGCCCCCTCAAACGTGTTATCAAAAGCCGTGACTTTGACTAATAAGGAATCATAATAAGGGGAGATCACGGTACCGGTCGTGGCATTTCCACCATCCAGACGCACCCCAAAACCACCACCTGTACGATAGGCAATGATCTTGCCATGATCTGGGGCAAAGTTGTTTTGTGGATCTTCCGTCGTTACCCGACATTGGATCGCATAATTTCGCGCTTTGACATCGGATTGTTTGGAAATTCCGATTTCAGGAATATTTAAGGAACGACCTTCCGCAATCAAGATCTGGGCCCGCACTAAATCAATACCAGTCACACATTCGGTAACCGTATGTTCTACCTGGATACGGGGATTCATTTCGATAAAGTAGTAATTGCCTTGGGCATCGACCAAGAACTCTTCGGTTCCGGCATTCACATAGCCAACCGTTTTCGCAATACGTACGGCATCGGCGCGAATCTTGTTTAAGACGGTCTCATCCACCGACCAGGCCGGTGCAAATTCAATGACTTTTTGGTAACGACGCTGCAACGAACAATCCCGTTCTAAGATATGATAGGTATGACCATTTTGGTCGGCAAGGATCTGGACCTCAATATGTTTGGGATTGACCAAGAATTTTTCAATAAAAATATCATCGTTCCCAAACGCTTTTTGTGCTTCCGCCTTCACCAATTCAAACGCTGGCTTAACTTCTTCTGGTTTGTCACATCGACGCATACCACGGCCACCACCACCGGCAGCCGCTTTTAAGATGATTGGAAAACCAAAGGATTTGGCCATAGATAAGGCTTCATCCGCATCTTTTAGTGGCTTGGTCGAACCCGGAATGATGGGTACGCCCGCTTGGATAGCGATTTCTTTGGCATTTAATTTATCGCCCATCTTCGCTAAGATATCACTGGGTGGACCAATAAATACAATGCCCGCATCTTCACAGGCTTTCGCAAATTCCGCATTTTCACTTAAAAAACCATAACCAGGATGGATGGCATCGACCCCACGGCGTTTCGCTAAACGAATGATGGCAGGAATGTCGAGATAGGCACCAACCGGACTATCATTTTCACCAATGAGATACGCTTCATCCGCACGAATACGGAATTGTGAGTTGATGTCTTCTTTGGAGTACATGGCTACGGTATGGATGCCAAGATCGTAACATGCACGAAAGATACGAATGGCAATTTCTCCACGATTGGCAACCAAGACCTTGTTAAAATTATGGATACTCATATATGTCCTCTTTCTAATGATATAAATATTATAGGACAGTTTATATCTAATGCCAAAATAAAGTGTGTTAAACTAGTGATATGCGATATCAGCGTATATTTACCATCGTTTTGGATTCTTTTGGCGTCGGTCAAGCCCAAGATGCAAAGGCATTTGGTGATCAAGGGGCAGACACGTATGGACACATTCAAGCCCATATGTCTCTACATCTTCCCCATTTGCGAAAATTAGGTTTGGATGCCTTATATACACCCCAAGCCCATCAAGGCATTGCACTTCGATTGGCCGAACAAGGCCCCAGTAAAGATACCTTATCGGGACATTGGGAATTGATGGGGGTACCTGTCGATGTCCCTTTTCAAGTGTTTTCATCGTTTCCCCAAGATTTGATCCAGGAACTGGAAAAGGAAACGCAACATACTTTTATTGGCAACAAAGCCGCTTCCGGAACGCAGATCTTATCCGAATTAGGGCATGTGGAAACACAGACCCAAGGAAAAACATTGATCCTCTATACTTCGGCGGATTCGGTCCTCCAAATTTGTGGCAATGAAGAAATCCTTGGCTTAGAGGAATTGTATCGTGTATGTACGATTGCTCGAAAACTGACGATGCAGCCTCCATGGAAAGTAGGCCGCGTCATTGCTCGACCATATATTATTCGGCAGGGACAATATATACGTACGGATCATCGAAAAGATCTGGCCCTGGCCCCGATTCGTCCGACCGTTTTAGACCTTTTGCCTTATACGATTGGCATTGGTAAGATCAGCGACATTTTTTCGGGACACGGGATTTCGGAAAGCTATCATTCGACCAGTTCCGTTCATGGGATGAAACAAACCATAGCTATGCAAGAAAAAGATTTTCAGGGACTGTGCTTTACGAATCTGGTGGATTTTGATGCCAAATGGGGACATCGCCGCAATGTAGCAGGCTATGGCCATGAATTGGAACGTTTTGATGTTCTACTTGGCGCATTTCTTAAACGGATGCGAACGGATGACTTATTGATCCTTACGGCCGATCATGGTAATGATCCTACTTGGCAAGGAACCGATCATACCCGAGAGAATGTACCTTGTTTGTGTTATTCTTTACAGCTTCATCGACATGAAACCTTGCCAACGGGATCGTTTGGTGATGTGGGAGCAACCATTTTGCATAATTTTAATATTGTTCAACCAGAATATATGATAGGAGAACCAATATGGGACATTTTCAAGCAGTGATCTTTGATAAAGATGGCACCTTATTAGATACCGAAAAATATTATCGACAAGGATGGCAAGTAGCTGCTCATCATTTGGGCATACCATTGACCGAACAAATGAAACGAGCCATCTATGGTCGTTCTGGTCATGATCAAGTGGCCAGTCTTCATCGGGTTTGTCCCCATATCGATGCCGCTTTGTTTATGGATATTGTCATGAAATATGCCGAAGGCCAAATGGAAAGCCGAATGGATCAGAAACCTGGGGTGCAAGCTTTGTTGCAGATGCTACAAGACCAAGGCATTCCTTGTGCCTGTGCCAGTGGTGGCCCTTTATCGTTGATCCAAAAGAATTTAAAAGCCGTAGGGCTGGATCCTTATTTTTCTGTCTTGGTTTCGGGCATGGATGTGCCAAGAGGCAAGCCGTATCCCGATGTATTTGTAGAGGCAGTACGACAATTGCATGTGGCGGCTAATCAGTGTATCGTAGTGGAAGATAGTCCCAATGGCGTCTTTGCCGCCAAAGCAGCTGGTTGTTTTACGATCATGGTGCCGGAAAACAATTGGAGCAAAGAAATGGCCAAGGAAAAATATGATTTGTGTGTAAACAATATGTATAATGTACAAGACTATATCAAGGAGGTATGGAAATGAAGACCTGCTTTAGTACGCATGTAATGGCAGTAGGGCCACAAGTATCTTCCTTTCAAAAGGGGGATTTTATCATTTTGTTTGGGACGGATGTGCCCGATGAATTAAAAGCATATAGTTATATCATTGAAAAACAAAAAGTGGATGCGATCCAACCTGGACAAATCTTACGGATGGATGGCATTGCTTATCCAATTACGGCGGTTGGTTCGGAAGTGATGGATACGTTACAAACGATGGGCCATTGTACGATTCGTTTCAATGGTGCCAAAGAGCCACAAATGCCAGGAACCATTTATGTGGAAAAAAAGGATGTACCGACATTACATGTGGGATCATCCATTGAAATTGTGGAGGTAGATGCATGATCGATACGTTAAAACAACTCATTGCGATTCCAAGTGTTTCGCAAACCAAATATACCAAGGATGCTTTGCGTTATGTATTGGCTTTGTGTGAAAGTTTTGGTTTCTCTGTGCATGATGGGGGATCGTATGGCTATGCCCAAATCGGCCAGGGCGAAGAAATGATGGGAATCATTGGTCATTTGGATGTTGTGCCAGCTGGTCAGGGCTGGGATAGTGATCCATTTACGGCAACGATCAAAGAGGGTCAGATCATTGGTCGTGGTGTCATGGATGATAAAGGCCCGATGATGGTAGCTATCTATGCTATGAAAGACGTCTATGAAAGTGATAAGCATTTGAATAAGCGCGTTCGTATCATTTTTGGTACGTGTGAAGAAGTCGGTGAATGGGAAGATATCGAAGCGTATAAAGCCAACGAGGAACTGCCTACGTTTGGGTTTACACCGGATGCAGACTTTCCTGCCATCTATGGTGAAAAAGGCTTGTTGCAGACTGAATGGCATATGCCTTTGAAACATTCGGGGTTTCAATCCATCGAGGGTGGTGAAGCAATCAATATGGTGCCGGCTTGGGCCAAAGGACAATTGGATGATGGGACCTGGCTCGAAGCCAAGGGAAAAAGTGCGCATGGATCGATGCCAAAAGAGGGTATCAATGCCATCTCAAAATTGATGGAACAAGCCCATGGACCTTTAGCGGCTTTTTATCGTGACAAGATCGATATGCAAGGAGCTAAGCTGCATTTGGATCTTGCGGATGAACAAAGTGGATCATTGACACTGAATGTTGGCAAGGTCGAAGTGCGAGGAAAAGATGTGGTTTTATCGGTGGATATTCGCTATCCGGTTTCTTATACGGAAGCCGATGTCCTAACCCTCTTAAAACAAGAAGTAGAACCGGACATGCATATCGTTCGTATCAGTGGAAAAGCACCCATCTATATGGATAAGAATGGCCCCATCATCACCAAGATGTTAGAGGCCTATCGAACGGTTACCCATGATGATTCCGACCCTTTGGTCATTGGTGGAGGCACCTATGCGCGAGCGATGGATCATATCATTGCGTTTGGACCGGTCTTTCCAGGGGTGGAATTGACCGAGCATCAAGCCAATGAACGAATCGATATCGCCGACCTAGAAAAAGCGCGAGAAATATATCGCTTGGCGATTGAAAAATTAGCGACGGATTAGATATCCGTCTTTTTGTATGGGTTGAAAAAGTGCTTAAAATAGCGTAAAACGATACTGTAGATAGTAAAGGGGTAAATATGAGTCAAACCATTTATGTGACAGGACATAAACATCCAGATACGGATTCGGTGGCTTCGGCAATTGCGTATGCCTACTTGAAAAATCAACAAGGTGTGGATTGTGTGGCTTGTCGTTTAGGCGAATTAAATGATGAAACCAAATATTTATTGGATCGATTTGGTTTTGTGGCGCCTTTTTATTTAAAAGATGCGCGCATTTCACTATCGGAAATTGCGCTGGATGATCCGCTTTGTGTACATCCGGATACGACCATCTATGAAACGTTGCAACTGATGGAAAAAGAAAATAAGCCATCGATTGCGGTAACCGATGAAACGGGCAAAGTACTTGGTATCATTGCCAATCAGGATATTTCCAAAATTGGGATGGGCGATACGTCGTTGGGAATCGATTTATTAAAAGTGACCAGTGTGGAAAATATTGCCAAGACCTTGGATGGTACGATCGTTTATAATGATGCCCAATTTCATTTAAATGGGAAAGTCAGTATCATTGCCTTGGCGAAACAAGGATTGACCAATTACGATGTAAAGTCGCGTATCGTGATGCTGGGGGATGATAAGGATGCCCAGATGCAAGCGATTCAAAAAGGTGCGGGCATATTGATCGTGGTATGGGCCAAGACGATCGATCCAGAAGTGATCGAAGTGGCAAAAGAACATCATTGTCCGATCATCTTATCGGGACATGGAGCGATGAATACATCGCGTTATCTTTATTTTTCACCCGTCACTGCGTTGTTGATGCATTCGGATCCTGTGAGTTTTCATTATTGGGAATTGGCGGAAGATGCATCCAAGAAGATGGCCAAGAGTCGATTCCGTTCGTATCCGGTCTTGGATGAAAAGGATGGATTGGTTGGCTATGTATCGCGATATCATATCTTGAATTCCCAAAATAAATCCATCGTCATGGTGGATCATAATGAGTTTTCTCAATCGGTTCGTGCCATTGAAAAAGCGGATTTGATCGAGGTTATCGATCATCATCGCATCAGTGATTTTTCAACGCGAATGCCTGTGGCCTTTCGCAACGAGATCGTGGGTTCGACCGCAACCATTCTAACAGGTATGTTCCAGGAAAGACAGGTAGCGATACCGAAAAATTTGGCGGGATTATTGTTGGGGGCCATCTTAAGCGATACCTTAAAGTTTCGTTCGCCGACCACAACGCAAAAAGATATTTTTATGGCCAATGTTTTGGCCCAAATTGCCCAGGTGAATATTGATGATCTGGCCAAAGATATGTTTAGTGTGTCGACCAACATTGCCGACAAATCCATGATCGATATCATGCATATGGATTTGAAGACCTTTGATTTTGAGGATCAGAAAGTCGCAATCAGTCAGGTGATCATCTATAATTTTGAAGCCCTGACAGGAAGAGAAGCCGAAATCAAAGAAGCTTTAACGGAATTGTTGGTGCATTTGGAAGCCAAGACGTATTGTGTGGCTTTTACCAGCATTGCCGATGGTGGATCGATCATTTATGCACAAGGAGAATGTAAAGAATGGATCGAAGAAGCCTTTCCCCAAGAAGGTCAGATCCAAGCGGGCATCTTATCAAGAAAAAATCAGATCGTTCCAATCTTGATGGATGTCTTTAGTCATCATTAGATTCGAGGGATTTTATGATTTTTAAGAAACGATTTACATCGGCTCGCATCATCATCCTTGGCTTTGCGGGTGTGATCTTGTTGGGGGCCTTGTTGTTGATGTTGCCGATTTCTTCACAAAAACATGTAATGACACCGTTTTTGGATTGTCTGTTTACATCCACTTCTGCCGTTTGTGTGACAGGGTTGATCGTTCATGATACCGCAACCTATTGGACCAGTTTTGGTCAGTTGATCATTTTGTTGCTGATCCAAATTGGTGGTATGGGCGTTGTGACCATTGCGTGTGCCTTGGCCATTCTTTCGGGACGAAAGATTGGTCTTCTTCAACGCGCAACGATGCAAGATTCTATCGGTGCCTTTCAAATGGGTGGGATCATGCGCATGGTGAAGTTTATCATCAAAGGCGTGGTCTTGTTGGAAGGCTTAGGTGCGATATCGATGGCTTTTGTGTTTGTGCCCAAGTTTGGTTGGGGCCAAGGCATTTGGTATGCGATCTTTCATTCCATCTCGGCCTTTTGTAATGCGGGATTTGACCTCATGGGTGTGATCAAACCGTATTCTTCCATCACTACGATGCGTTCCAATCCCATCATCAACTGGACCATCATGTTGTTGATCATCATTGGTGGATTGGGTTTCTTTGTATGGAATGATATCTTAGTGAATAAATGGCATTTTCGCAAATATAGTTTGCATGCCAAAGTGGTCGTATTGACAACGCTTCTTTTATTGGTGTTGCCAACAGTCTATTTTTTCTTTGGTGAATTTCAAAATGTCCATGATCTGCAAACGCGTTTCTTTTTGTCGGCTTTTCAATCGGTCACGGCACGGACGGCTGGCTTTAATTCGGTCGATTTTACGACCATGACCCAGACCGGAGCCATGGTCATGACCCTTTTGATGTTGATTGGTGGTTCACCCGGATCAACGGCCGGTGGTATGAAAACGACGACCTTTGCGGTGATGTTGGCCAATGTAACGGCGGTCTTCCATCGCGATAATGTACATATGTTCCATCGTCGGATCGATAATGATACAGTACGAAGTGCTGGTACCATCTTTACGATGTATATTACGTTATGTTTAGCCGTAGCCATGATCATATCGAGGATCGAAGGCATTCCGATGATGGCTTGTCTTTTTGAAGCGGCCTCTGCCATTGGTACGGTGGGTTGTACGATGGGGATCACCCCATATTTAGGCGCAATCAGTCACATCTTATTGATTGTATTGATGTATTTTGGTCGTGTGGGCGGTTTGACTTTAGCGTATGCGGTAGCTTCGAAGAGCCGATTTGTGAATAGTATGCCAGAAGAAAGGATTTCGGTAGGATAATATGAAAAATGTTTTATTGATTGGTTTGGGTCGTTTTGGCACAAATCTTGTTCATAAATTGAATGAATTGGGTCATGAAGTCATGGCAGTGGATATCAATGAAGAACGTGTCAATGATGCCTTGCCCTTTGTGACCAATGCCCAAATTGGGGATACGACCGATCGTGAATTTTTAGCATCCTTGGGTGTTCGTAATTTTGATATCGTGATCGTAGCGATCGCGCATGATTTTGAAAGTGCCATGATCACGACCAATATGGTTAAAGAAATGGGTGCGCCCAAAGTGATTTCGCGAGCTTGTAGTGATATCCAGGAAAAATTGTTGAAGAAGATTGGAGCGGATATTGTCGTATATCCAGAAAAACAAGTGGCTCATTGGACGGCGCTTCGCTATACGTTGGATACGGTTTTTGATTATTTTGAATTGAGTGATGGCTTTGCAATCTATGAAGTGCCAACACCCGATAGTTGGCAAAATAAGAGTATCTTAGAATTGAATATTCGTAAAAAATACCATTTGAATATTTTGGCCATCAAAGAAGCCGATGGCCGATTGAATGTGATGGTGGGTTCGGAAACGAAATTTGTGAAAGGACAACGCTTGCTGGTATTGGGTAAGACCGAAAATATTCGTAAGTGTTTTAAGGTGTGATATGATCCAAGATATTCAACCCAGTCGATTTGATTTGAGTTATCTTCAGTTGGATCCCGCATATGAAGATACTGTCTTGGTCTTTGAGGGAAAAAAGCTTGCGGTAAAAGGATTGGATCCATTGCGGCTTCCTACGTATCGGGACATTCATGGCCCGGTCCAATATTTATTTTCCATTGATGAAACGCATTATTTTCTGGCCTTAGAAAAACAGGAGCAATTGTCGTATCAAGATATTCATCGATTGCGTCATCAACAACCAAAGAAAGAACAATTTGCGGCAGTCACGGCCTATCATTTGTATGTATGGTATGCCAAACATCGGTATTGTGGTGTATGTGGAAAGCCCATGGTTCCGGCTCATAGTGAAAGGGCGTTGCGTTGTCCTTCGTGTCACAATCGCATCTATCCAACCATTATGCCAGCAATCATTGTGGGCGTGATCCATAATGATTCCATTCTTGTGACGCGGTATGCCCATCGAACGTATAAAGGTCATGCTTTGATTGCGGGTTTTTGTGAAATTGGCGAGACCCCTGAAGATACCATTCGACGGGAAGTCATGGAAGAAGTGGGCTTACACGTTAAAAATATTCGTTACTATAAGTCGCAGCCTTGGGGATTCGATTTGAATTTGTTGCTCGGATTTTTCTGTGAATTGGATGGGAATCCAACCATTACGTTGGAACAAGAAGAATTAGCCAAAGCACGCTTTATTTCACAGGATGAATTGAATGATAAACCCGATGATCTCTCCCTGACCAATGATATGATGATGTTCTTTAAGGCCCATGGTGCCCATGTGTTGGATTGTTTAGATTCGAACTGTTATTGAACAATTGTATAAGTTTAGAAATATTGTTTATTTCATTTCAAAATGTTGTATACTTTTAATTGGCAAACGTACGAAAATTAAAGGAAAAGGAGACGCATATGCAAGTAGAAGAATTAAAAAAACATGCAAACAATGTTCGTAAGAATATCTTGACTGCTGTCTATTCGGGTCAGTCCGGACATCCGGGTGGATCTTTATCGGCAGCCGATATCTTGACGTATTTGTATTTTGAAGTCATGGACATCAA
>NZ_JAXDRQ010000061.1:0-11596 GCF_034090965.1 Absicoccus sp.
ATCTGTTTCTGGATGATTGGTACATCTTCCAATGGAACTTCGACACCTAAGTCACCACGCGCAACCATGATACCATCAGCCACATCCAAGATCTCATCAACATTCTTTACCCCTTGCATACTTTCAATCTTGGCAATGATCTTCATATGTCCACCATGTTCATCAAAGATCTTTTTGATATCCAAGATATCTTGTGCCGTACGCGTAAAGGAGGCAGCACAATATTCAAATCCCATTTCACATCCAAAAATCAAATCTTCACGATCTTTTTCAGAAATAAATGGCATCGATAAATCAATATTGGGGATATTCACACCTTTTTTATTGGAAATGACACCACCATTCATGACTTCACAAACAATATCGGGGCCGTTGATTTCCAATACATTTAAGGCAACCAGACCATCATCGATCAAAATGGTTCCCCCTGGAATGACATCCTGTGTCATTTCTTTATAAGAAACAGAAACACGTTCTTCATTTCCCATGACTTCATCAGTCGTTAAGGTGAAGCGTTGCCCTTCCTTTAATTCAATGCTTCCATTTTCAAAATCACGTAAACGAATTTCTGGCCCTTTTGTATCTAATAACGTCGCAACTGGTAAATCCAATTCATGACGTAAACGAATGACCTTTTCAAACTTCGCTTTGTGCTCTTCATGTGATCCATGTGAAAAGTTAAAACGAGCAACATTCATCCCTGCCTTCATTAACTCAGTGATGGTTTGATCATCTTCACTAGCAGGTCCTAAAGTACAAATAATTTTTGTCTTTCTCATCTTTTTACCTCTCGATTCCTTTAATTCACTAGTATCATACACGATTTTTTTCAAAAATAAAGTAGTAAACGGTTTCAACTTGCGATTTGATTCAAACCTTACATTTTATTGTAAATAATCTTTTAAAAACGCATTTTTGTACCATTCAAAATGGCCATCCAATATGGCTTCGCGTATTTCCTGGGTCAAACGAATGATAAAACGTAAATTATGCATTGTTGCCAATCGAAAATATTCATAACGAATCGCCTTATCTTCAGATTTCTGCATTTCGCGCAATTCCCCTTGTGTATAGCCGGCTTGACAAGTTGGGCAATCGCATCCTTTTTCCAATAAATCATGGGGATGCTGTAAATTCAAATGATAAAATCCATGATGCGTATAGATCCGGCCATGACGAGCTTCGCGAGCGGGTGCCACACAATCAAACGTATCCGCACCTTGTTCGCAACCAATCAAGATATCATCGGGATGAGATAGGCCCAATAGATGTCTTGGTTTGTATTCAGGTAATTCTTCATTGCACCAACGAAGAATATGACCAAGATCGGATTTTTGGAAAGCACCACCCAGACCATAGCCATCAAAATCCATGGCTCCTAATTTTTTCGAGGTGGAACGTCGTAGATCTTCCCAACGTCCGCCTTGAATACAACCATATAGAGCTTGATAATAGCCAAGATCCATACAATGTTTTTGATGTTCATCCAAACTACGCTTGGCCCAGCGTTCGGTCCGATGCATGGCTTCAACATTATACGCATACGAATCGGCTAAGGAAGTGAGTTCATCAAAGGCCATATGAATATCCGCACCGATCCGACATTGGATCTGCATAGATTCTTCCGGACCAATGAAATCCATGTCACCAGTCAAATAATCTTCAAATTCGACCCCGGCTTCGCTGACTTTAGCCAATCGTTGTTCCATGGGCGTATTTTCCAATGGCTTATGGGTATCCATATTGACCACTTTGCCCGATCCCGATCCTAATGACATAACTTGAAAACCACCCGAATCCGTTAGCGTTGGCCCAAACCAGCCGGACCATTTGGCTAAACCGCCACCTTGGGCAATTTCTGGGGAGATATTGCGTAAATGATAGCCATTGCTTAACATGGCCTGACCACCAATGCGATGAAGATCTTCCATAGGCAAAAAAGGAACTTGACCGCGTGTGCCTACACACATGAAAGCGGGAGTTTGAATATCTCCATGAGCCGTATGAATGATACCAGCTCGACCTAAGTGATTAGGTATTTTTTGACGAATTTCAAAAGCAAAATCATTTTGATGCATGCCACATCCTCCTAAAACAAGAACTATTATACATAAAAAAAGAGGGCCATGCCCTCTCAAATGATTAGATTTCTAATAAATCGCTATAAACAGCTAACGCTCCATCGGTATCATGGGCCAATACACGTTTCGCAAGTACTTTACCCAATTGCACACCTTCTTGATCGAAACTGTTGATGTTCCAAACAAAGCCTTGGAACATGACTTTATTTTCGAAGTGAGCCAATAATGCACCCAATGATTCTGGATTCAATTGTTGACCAATGATGATGCTGGATGGACGACCACCATCGAAATTCTTATTTGGATTTTCATCGTCTTTACCACACGCAAAAGCAACAATTTGAGCTGCCACATTCGCATCCAATTTCTTTTGTGAAGTAGAACCTTCAATGACAACATCATTACCAATTTGACTGTCTTTGAAACCAATGAATTGAAGCGGCACGATGGTCTTGCCTTGATGCAGCAATTGATAGAAAGAATGTTGACCATTGGTTCCAGGTTCGCCAAAGATGATAGGTCCAGTGACATAATCGACTTTCTTCCCAAAACGATTGACGGATTTACCATTGGATTCCATATCCAATTGTTGCAGATGAGCTGGGAAGCGAGACAAAGCTTGAGAGTAAGGCAATACGGCCGTTGTCGCATAGCCAAGGAAGTTTCGTTCATAGACACCAATCAAAGCATCCAACAACGCAGGGTTTTTCAAAATGTCTTTTTCTTTTGCGGTTTCATCCGCTGCATGGGCACCAGCCATCAAACGAGCAAATACTTCGGGTCCAAATGCCAACGATAATACGCAGCATCCAACGGCAGAACTGGAAGAATAACGACCACCAATATAGTCATCCATATAGAAAGAATCTAAGAATTTATCATTGTTGGCCAATGGAGATGTTTCACTTGTACAAGCTAACATATGTTTGGAAGGATCCACACCGGCTTTTTTCAATGCATCTTCCACAAAGGCTGCATTTGTCAATGTTTCCAATGTTGTTCCCGATTTCGATACAACGATGAATAAGGCATGTTCCACATCAATATTATTTAATACTGCCGATGCATCATCAGGATCGACATTGGAGATGAAAGCGGCCTGCATCTTTAACGTGTGATTGGTCTTTGCCCAGTTTTCCAAAGCTAGATATAAAGCACGAGGTCCTAGATCACTACCACCAATTCCGATTTGAACAACCGTTGTGAATTTTTCACCCTTGCCATTGACGATCTTACCAGCATGAACATCATTCGCAAATTTGGCGATACGATCTTGTTGAGCTTGATAGAATTCACGTTTATTGACTCCATCCACAACAACATCTTTACCTAATTGTCCACGACACAATTGATGAAGAACCAAACGTTTTTCACCCGTATTGATGATGGCACCATTGTACAATTCTTCATATTTTTCCGTTAATTCTGCTTCATCGGATACTTTTTGTAGAATAGCTAAGATATCATCATCCACTGCTTTTGCCGCAAAGTTATATGCCATCTTTTCAGCCATTGGTACGCTATAATTTTTGACACGCTTAGCACCCGACTCTCCTGACATCACTTTACGAACATCCACTGCTTGTACATTTTTTAATGCTTGATACGAATCCAACGCATCAAAATTTGTCCAATTTACCATGAAATTTAAACCTCCTTGTGTATCACACAAATATCACTATTATGATAGACTATTTAAGCATTTTTTCCAAGGTTGACATCATCGAAAGAATGTTGTTTTATGGAAATATTAGAAGGTGGGTGGTAGAATGATTCTAAATTCTATTTTTTAAAAAACAAATAATAAAAGGAGGAATCATTCATGTTACAAATTCAAAATTGTACGCTACTTCACACCAAAGATGGCCATCAGCTGATGGATTCTTTTTCTATGACTGCCAATCCTGGCGACAAGATCGTTTTGATTGGGGAGGAAGGCAATGGCAAATCTACCTTTCTGAAATGGATCTATGATCCACAAAACATTCAATCGTATATTGAATATCATGGCCAATGCATCCATACCAACGAACGATTGGCCTATTTACCGCAACAATTACCCCCACACGATCAAAATTTGACCATCTATGCTTATTTTTGCGAAAGCGATGCCTTTTGGGATCTTCAAACCAAAATGGGAAAATATGCCAAGACGCTGGGTTTGCCTGCCGATCTTCCCTTTCGGGATCAAAGCATGGCTACCCTTTCTGGTGGAGAAAAAGTCAAAGTACAACTTTTACGCCTGTTGTTGGAAGAACCAACCTGTATCCTTTTGGATGAGCCTTCCAATGATCTGGATATCGATACGCTCGAATGGTTAGAATCCTGGATCCGTAGCTATCCAGGCATCTTGCTTTTCATCAGTCATGATGAAACGTTAATAGAAAATACCGCCAATCGGATCCTTCATTTTGAACAATTAAAAAAGAAAACCCAACCGAAAATCACTTTGTTTAAAGGAAATTATGCGACTTATCTTCAAATGCGTCAACGGGCTTTTGATCGCCAAAAACAACAAGCCCAAGAACAACGAAAAGAGAAAAAACAACGCGATGCTCGTTTTCAACGCATCCAACAAAAAGTGGAATATGCACAAAATACCATTAGCCGACAAGATGCCCATGGTGGACAATTATTGAAAAAGAAGATGCATGCCGTCAAATCATTGGAACATCGATTTGAAAAAGCCGATGCGAATATGTTGGAAATACCGGAACAAGAAGAAGCCATTCGCTGGATGTGGATGGATCCTACCCCCATTCCAACCAATAAACAAATCATTCATCTGCATCTGGATCGTTTAGAAACCAATCGTATATTGGCCAATGACCTTGATCTATCGATCGTGGGACCAGAAAAAGTTTGTATCATTGGTAAAAATGGAGCGGGTAAATCCACTTTATTAAAACGAATCTATGCACAATTGACGATAAGAGACGATCTAGTTGTTGCGTACATGCCTCAAAACTATGCGGACCAAATGGCTTTTGAACAAACTCCTGTTGCCTTTTTAAGAACCTATAATTCTAATCTAACCATGATTCGTAATGGGTTGGCGGCTTTAAAATTCACCCGAGAAGAAATGGAACATGCCTTAAATGACCTATCCCAAGGACAACTTGCCAAGTGTTTTCTATTGGCAATGGGACTAAAACAAGCCAATGTATTGATCTTGGATGAGCCTACACGGAATTTGTCACCGTTATCCAATCCTTTGATTCGTTCCATGTTCCAACAATTTCCGGGAACGATCATCAGTGTATCCCATGATCGTAAGTATATTTCAGAAGTCTGTGATACCGTTTATGTTTTGGACGAGCATGGCCTCACTAAAAAATGACAGATTTACCAAAAGGACATGGGATCTTTTTTCCTTCCACATAGCGCTCTAAAATATTGGAAGCCTTGCCATCATAGATAAATTGTTCCAATTTTTCAAAAGGTTCTCGTTGCAAGAAGCCAGGCATTTCTTCGGTTTCAATGACCAAGGCATCAAAGGCATATCCAGCCTCAAAGCTACCTACCTTCCCAAAGAAGGAGCCACTTTGTTTCGTTGCCAAAAAGAGGGCTTGTGGCAAAGTGATGGCTTTGACTTCCGGATGCTGCATATGATAAATCTTGGACAATTCAATGGATAGGGCAATATGGCGATTCATATCGGGTGTGTGACTGCCCGCAATATCACTGGCAATGCAACATCGAAGACCTAGGTCTAGATTTTCCTTGAGGGGCATGATACCACTGGATAGATCGGCATTGGATTGAGCACAATGACACATCATCACGTCTCGTTCTTTCAATATCGCTTTCTCCGGTTCGGATAGATGAATACAATGGGCCATGATAGTCTTGCCTTTGGGCATCAAGCCAAAGGCTTCATAGACCTCCGTATACGTAGGAATGTTGGGATGCAGTTCTTTGACCCAGGCAATTTCACTTTTGTTTTCGGATAAATGCGATTGCACCGGTAAATCATACTTTTTGACCAATTCGCCCAATCCCCTCATTAAAGCCTCGGTGGTAGAAGGGACAAAGCGTGGCGTAATGATATAGTTTACATTCTGTAAGGTTGTTACTTTTTGGATCAATTCCTCGGTATCTTGTAAAGATTGGCTTGTATCTTCACACAAATAGTCGGGACTATTCCGGTCCATGTTGACTTTCCCGATCCAGGCTTTTAAACCCGATCGTTCGCAAAGTTCCATCAAATGCCAAGTGGCTTCTTTGTGCAAGGTCGCAAAGGCAGAAAACCGCAAGGTTCCATTTTCCCATAGGCGATGTAAAAACAATCGATAGGATCGATCCGCAAAGTCCATATCCTTATATTTTGCTTCCATGGGGAAGGTATAGGTTTCCAACCAAGGCAACAGTTCTTTATCAAAGCCAATCCCGCGATTAATATATTGGGGTGCATGAATATGCAGATCATTGAAGGCTGGAATGATCAATGCATCGGTATGATCGATGACAGTTTCGGTTTGATACTTTGGTGGTAAGGCTTTATAAAAGGTTTTGACTTTTCCATCTTCCACAACCAGATATTCGTTTTTTCGAATCACCATTTGATCCAAGGAAGGTGTATAGATAAAATTTCCTTTGATGATCATTCCGCATTCACTTCTTTCTGTTTTAGGGCAGGAGCCTCTTCAGGCAAGATCAAATTCAATAACACGGCACTTAATCCCCCAACAGCTGTTCCACTGCTTAAGAAATATTGGACAACGGTTGGAAAACTTGCCATGGCATCGGCTGAAATGACCATGCTTGAAACGGTAAATACAATTGATAAGCCAATGACCAAGATGCGTTTTTGGCTCATTTCTTCTTTCATGACGATCTTCAATCCATTCGCAATCAAGATCTGACAAATGACCAAGAAAACACCACTGATGACACAGCCAGGAACCGAAGCAATGACTGCCATCAATTTCGGACACAACCCCATCAAAGAAAGCAAGATACCACATGTAATGACAACCGATCGACTGCCAATTTTCGTGATGGAGATCACACCGGCATTCGATGAATAACCAGTCAATGGCGTACCACCAAAACAAGCACCTAATAAACAGCCAATGCCCTCACCAATCACGGCACGATTGAGGCGTTCATCCGTTAATTCTTCTCCGGTCACATCACTGACGGTAAACCAGACACCCGTTGTTTCGATCAATACGATAAAATAGATAAAGATCATCAGAATACAAGAGGATGCATCAAACTGCGGTAGACCATAATGAAAGATCGATGGAATTTGGAACCAAGCCGCTTGACCGACCGCATCAAAATGTAATGTACCCATGAATCCAGAAACCACACAGCCAATGACCAAAGCGAAAATCACCGAAAACAAACTGATGTATTTATGTTTGTATTGTGTCTTGTATCCATATACATTCAGGATCAATAAGACGATCATCGCACTGAGTCCGGGAATCAAGTTATTCAATAGTCCTCCGGAATTACTGATTACACCACTGGCAGCCGTAGAAGTTAAAGAAATTCCTACGATCATGATCACCAAACCACCAATATAAGCTGGTACACATCGATGAATGATCTTTGCGAATACTTTCGTAACACCCAATAGACATAAGAGGATGGCTCCGGGAATCAAACTACCGACCAATACATCCATTCCTTGGGTAGAGCCAATGGCTGCCAATGCACTCAATGCAACAAAGCTCGATCCTTGAACGACAGGTAATTGGATGCCCAATCCGGTTTGGATGATAGTGGCCAAACCACAAGTAAAGAAGCACATTTGGATCAGATAACTCGCATCACTACCCGATAAGCCAATCATCCCGGCTAATAAGATGGGAAATACATAGAGATCCATCGATAAAATGTGTTGAAATCCTAAGAATATGGCTCTTCCTGGTGAGACATGTTCATTGATACCGACAATTAAGTCTGCCTTTTGCTTCATTTTTCTTACCTCCCTGCATACGCAAAAAGGTGCCTCTTGTTTAAGAAGCACCTTTGCTGGCTATTTTATTCATGAATAAAAAACAAAAAGAAAGAAACGAAATTCCATTTTGTTGAGAAGGAAAATGGAAAAGCTTCTTTCTTCTATCTATTTTATATCACATTCAATGAAAACAATCAATCTATTATTGTAAAAAATTTACATGAGTGTAAATTTTTTACATATAAAACTAATGAATCTGTTTATCCTTAAATTGTAGACGTGCTAAGGCTCGGGCCATGGCCGCTTGAGACATGCGATATTCACGTTGCGATTGTTTTTGACGCATTTTTTCTTTGGCTCGTTCTAAAGCTTCTTTCGCTCTTCGCTCATCCAATTCCGACTGCGTCTCACATGTATCGACAAGGACTTCGGCTTGATTGTCACTAAAGATCATGGTGCCAAAGCCACTGACGACCTTGATTTCAGAGCCATCTTCTTTACGAATCTTTAATTCTCCTGGCGTAATGGCATAAATCGTTTTCGCATGATGCGCTAAAAATTGTTTGGATCCCTGCGGCGTATGAATGGTTAGTACTTGAGCTTTTCCTTGAAAGAAAACATGATCACTGGCCATGATCTTTAAGTCAAATAAAGCAGGCATATCATTCCACTTCTTTCGCTTTTTCGATCACTTCATCAATGCCACCGACATTGAAGAAGGCACTTTCGGGATATTGATCCATTTCACCATCCAAGATAGCACGGAAGCCTTTGATGGTTTCTTTTAATGGTACATATTTACCTGGAATGGAAGTAAATTGTTCCGCCACATGGAATGGCTGAGCCATGAAGTTACGTAAACGACGAGCACGCGCAACGATCGTCTTATCTTCATCACTTAATTCTTCCATACCTAAGATGGCGATGATGTCTTGTAACTCTTTATACTTCTGAAGATACTGCAAGACTTCCTGTGCGGTATCATAATGTTCCTTCCCCACAATATCTGCTTGTAAGATACGAGAGCTGGATTCCAATGGATCGACGGCTGGATAAATACCTTGTTCAACGACTTTCCGTGACAAGACGGTTGTCGCATCCAAATGTTCAAAAGTAGTGGCTGGAGCTGGGTCGGTCAAATCATCAGCCGGAACATAGACAGCTTGTACCGAAGTAACCGAACCATTCTTGGTCGATGCGATTCTTTCTTGAAGCTGGCCCATTTCATTGGCTAGTGTTGGTTGATAGCCAACGGCCGATGGCATACGTCCCAACAACGAAGAGACTTCCGATCCGGCTTGCACAAAACGGAAGATATTATCAATAAACAACAACACATCTTTGTGTTCCACATCACGGAAATATTCGGCCATGGTCAATCCCGTTTCGGCTACACGCATACGAGCACCTGGGGATTCGTTCATTTGACCAAAAACCAAAGCGGTATTATCGATGACACCCGATTCACTCATTTCGGTCCAAAGGTCATTTCCTTCACGGCTTCGTTCACCAACACCGGTAAAGATTGAATAGCCTCCATGTTCACTGGCAATATTGCGAATCAATTCCTGAATCAATACGGTTTTACCAACACCGGCACCACCGAACAAACCAACCTTGCCTCCCTTGGCATAGGGTGCAATTAAGTCAATGACTTTGATACCCGTTTCCAAAACTTCAGTGACAGGGGATTGATCTTCAAACTTTGGTGGTTTTCGATGAATTTCCCAATAGGTATCGGTATCAATGGCTTCTTTTCCATCGATGGTATCGCCTAATACATTAAATAAACGGCCAAGGTTTTGTTTTCCGACTGGCACTTCAATACCCATGTCTTGGGATAAAACAGGCATATTTTTTTGAAGTCCTTCACTGGGTGACAACATGATGCATCGAACCGTGTCGGTTCCCACATGTTGCATGACTTCCATGATGCATTTCTTGCCATGGTTATCCACCTGCAAGGCCGTATGGATCAAGGGCAATGGTGTCGATGGAAAATGAACATCGACAACAGGCCCCATAACTTGTGTGATTTTTCCTATTTGCATGTGGCACGTCTCCTTTTCTTTTCTAATTGTTGTTTGCGCGCCTTTGCCCCTGCCGCTACTTCGGTAATTTCCTGGGTGATTTGCGCTTGTCTTTGACGATTGTACTGCAACGACAACTGGGCCAACAAATCTTCCCCATTCTTATTGGCTGAATCCATGGCTTGCATACGGGCAAAGTGTTCGGCGGCATACGATTCCACCAAACAACTATAGATATATCCGGCTAAATAATCGGGAATGACTGTATTCAATACAACTTTAGGATTGGGTTCCAATTGGTAGTGCATCGTCGTATCACCACCAACTTCTACATCGCGATTCAAGCGATACAATGGCAACAATTGATCGATATCAGGTACAAATTGCGTGGCATTTTCCATTCGTGTATAGACGATATACAATTCATCGATTTTTTGATTTTCAAATAATTCCAACATCTTACTGGCAATGGAACGTGCTGTGGGCAACGTTGGATTTTGCGCGGTATATAAGAAACTTTCTTCGATTGGAATATGACGACGTATAAAATATTGACGTCCTACTTCACCGACCATATAAAGTTTATACGACTTAAAGCCTTTCAACATTTGCTCGGTCATCTTTAAGACGTTGTGGTTATAGGCACCCGCTAAACCTTTATCGCCCGTTACACAAAGAATGGCACGACGTTGATTGTCTTGATCGATGTATTCACGTTCATCCAAATAGGGATGATGAAAGTTTTCGGGCAGACTTCGTAAAATGGTCAAGATGACTTTTTGCAGAGAATGGAAATAAGGTTCTGTATTGGCCAAGTTTTGTTTGGCTTTATTCATCTTTGTTGATGAAATCATATACATCGCCTTCGTGATCTTCATGGTCGATTGGATACCGGTCATGCGGTCTTTTAATTCACGAATGGCTGACATGTTCCGATCCTCGATAGTCTTTGGCTGCCTGGATGATGCGATCTTTTAGATTGTCATCCAATGTACCCGTTGTATGAATTTCACGAGCCAAATCCGCATGTTCACGATCCAACCATGCCAACATGTTTGTTTCTACTTCTTTGATTTGATCAACAGGTACATCACTGAGTAAATTGGCATCCGCAATCACCAATGCCATGATTTGATCGGCTTGATCCATGGGATGATTCAATGGTTGTTTTAAGAGTTCCATCAATACTTGACCATGCGCAAGTTGACGTTTGGTCGTTTCATCCAGATCGGAAGCAAATTGCGTAAATTCTTTCATTTCGCGATATTGGGCCAAATCGATACGCAAAGAGCCGGAGGCTTTTTTCATGGCTTTGGTCTGTGCAGCTCCACCTACACGAGAAACCGACAAACCAACGTTGACGGCTGGTCGTTGTCCTTCAAAGAACAAATCACTTTCCAAGAAGATCTGACCATCGGTAATAGAAATCACATTGGTAGGAATATAGGCACTGACATCTCCGTCTTGCGTTTCAATGATTGGTAATGCGGTAATGGATCCGCCACCTTTTTCATCCGATAATCGACTGGAGCGTTCCAACAAACGAGAATGCAGATAGAATACATCGCCGG
>NZ_JAXDRQ010000062.1:0-21008 GCF_034090965.1 Absicoccus sp.
ATACCGGGAATCTCGTTCATTTGTTTGGTTTCGTTTCAATTCTCTGGAAATCGTACTCGGACTTCTTCCAAGTTGCTTCGCTATTTCACGAATCGATACGTCAGAAGAAGCAAGTAAAGATATGACTGTTCTCTCATTTATGTTAAGATGGTTGTAGTTCATGGGATTCTCCTTGATAAATGTTTGTTTTCTCACTCACATTTTATCATTGAACCCATGGACTTTTTTAATTCTTATAGGCTGTTGCACTTATTATGATAATTTATCCATGAAAAAACCAGGTTTCCCTGGTTAAATAAAACGAACAATATCATTATAGGTTGCAAACACAAAAAGCATCATCAAGAGTGCAAAACTAATCATAATGATCTTCTCGACCAATTGTTGATTGATCTTGCGACGGAAGATGGCTTCAATCAACGTGATCAGCACACGTCCACCATCCAATGCAGGAATAGGAATCGCATTGAAAATACCGATATTTAAAGAAATCATCGCAAATAAAGATAAATAAGCCAGAAGCCCCATTTGCGTTGTTTTGCTTGTGACGCTAAATATACCGACTGGACCCGATAGATTTTCATAGCCTTTACCATGTATCAACATATTCAAAGATTGGAAAATAGCCGTACTCGATTCCGCAAAATCCTGGCTGCCAACACCAAATGCTTCATACCATTGAATGTTTTTTGCATAGGCAATCGCCTGATAACCAATCGTATAAATTGAATTTTCTTTGTCATATTGCGGCTTTACTTGCGTTTTGAAAGTCGATTGATCTCGTTTGACTGTTAATGTGATCGTATCATGATGATACTGGATCCACTCCAACAAATCATATTGTGTTTCTGGTTTGATAGATTCCGTTCTACTTTCTGCCTTTAGAATGCGATCGTCCTTTTGTAGGCCTGCCTTTTGAGCAGGTGAATTTTCCACAATTTGATATACAACCGGTTGAGCCGGTTCTACTACATATCCACGAGCCATCGCTACGCCCACAAAAATAACCCATGCTAAGATCAAGTTCATAAAAATACCAGCTAACAGGATGCATATTTGTTGTGGCCATGGTTTATGATTCAACCGACGATCTTCAGGTACTTCTTTTAACCAGTCATCTTCTTGCTCATCTTGTGATCCGTCTTCTTCTCCCGCCATCATGACATAACCGCCAAAAGGAATGGCACGAACCGAGAAAATCGTTTCTTTTCCTTTTTTCTGATAGAGTGCCGGCCCCATACCAATGGAGAATTCATGACAATATACACCAAAATGTCTTGCCACCATAAAATGTCCCCATTCATGGATGATCACGATGACACTCAACATGAAGATAAACGCAATGATACCAATAATCAGCTGCACAGGATTCCCCCTTTACATGAATATGGTTACTAGAATACCACAAAATAGGATATTCATCAAAAGAGAATCAGTTCGATCTAAAATACCACCGTGTCCTGGTAATAAATTGGAGAAATCTTTTACTTTATAATAGCGTTTGATTGCTGAAAAAGATAAATCCCCAATTTCAGCGACCAATGGACAACATAAACAAAGAATGACATTCATTAACGTATTTACTTGTGACAAATACAAGAAAGAAACAACTAAGCTTAAAACAGCACCAAACACAATGCCGCCCGCAAAGCCTTCCCAACTTTTCTTTGGCGATAGACGTGGATTCATCTTATGCTTTCCATAGCGACGTCCCACAAACCATGCGCCGGTATCCGATCCATAGGTTGCGAATACGATCGTTAACATATAATAATGATTATTTTCTAAGAATCCCATGGTTCGATAGATCAAAGACAAAATCAAAAAATAGGCAATGCAGTAAAAACCATCCGAAATTTCAAAATCTTCTACAAAAATGGTCAATGTCCAAAAGAACACCGTTGCAAGGGTATATACGACAAACAACCAATGTTGAGGTACATATCGAGCCAATATGACCGATGCCATCATGACAGGAACAATAAAGACCGGCCATTTTGGAAAACGTGGCGTAACATGGGCCCATTCATAAGCACTGGTTGCCACAATGAATAAGGATAAAATTTCTAGAGGAATGCCACCCATAGCCAATGGGCAGGCAACAATAAAAATGATGATGATTGCGGTAATTATTCTATTTTTCATCTTCTAATCCTCCAAAACGACGATGCCGGGATTGAAATTCTTTGATACAATCGGCTAATGCTTGCGAATCAAAATCCGGCCAAGCAATGGGTGTAAAAATAAATTCAGCATAGGCAATTTGCCACAACAAGAAATTGGATAGGCGCAATTCCCCACTTGTACGTATCAACAGGTCCACATTTTCAGGGACCATCAAATACTCCGAAACACCTGCCTCATTCATATCATTCAAGCGTTTTTCATCGGCCACATCTTGCGCATACTGCCGCATAGCCAAAACAAGTTCACGACGTGAACCATAATTGATTGCAATATCCAAATTCAATCCCGTATTACAAGCGGTTTGATTCACTGCCTTTTGGATCACGGATTGTGTACTTTCTGGAAATCGCTCCAATTCCCCGGCAAAAGTAACACGGATATTGTTCTCCATTAATTCCTTGATATATCGTTTAAAGAAAATACCGGGCAACTTACACAAGTAACTCACTTCTTGTTCCGGACGCTTCCAATTCTCAGTTGAAAACGCATATAAGATCAATTTTTGGATTCCCATTTTATTGGCAGCTAATGTCACCGTACGGATGGCTTCTGCACCTTGTTTATGTCCAGCCGTTCGTGGTAAACCACGTGCTTTGGCCCAGCGTCCATTGCCATCCATGATAATGGCTACCGTTTGGGGAATGTTTGCTTCCATACGACTAATCCTTTCTGAAAAAGACCCAATGATGAATTGGGCCTATACATTTAAGATATCTGCTTTTTTCTTTTCAACAACCGATTCAATATTTTTAATATATGTATCTGTCAATTTTTGTGAATCTTCGAAAGCACTCTTCTCTTCATCTTCACGCAATTCTTTATCCTTTTTGATGGCATCATTGGCTTCACGACGAATATTCCGAATAGCTACTTTTGCTTCTTCGCCATATTGTTGTGCTTTTTTAGCTAATTCCTGTCTTCGCTCCCCTGTCAATTGAGGCACTTGAATACGAACGCAATCCGCTTCTCCTTGTGGATTTAATCCTAAGTTTGCCGCTTGAACCGCATGGACAATGGCTTTGACCAATGTACGATCATAAGGCTTCACAACCAATTGCGTCCCTTCTACCACACTGATTCGTGCCATTTGGTTGACCGGTGTTGGACTTCCATAATAGTCCACTTCCACACGGTCCAAAATAGCCGCATTGGCACGTCCCGTTCGTAATGTACGCAAATTATCTTCTAAATTTTCAACGGCTGCCATCATTTTCATTTCTGCATTATCTAAAATTTCAGTCATTTTTGTCTCCTCTACTTCTTTTTTGTGATCAATGTACCATCTACGGTTTGTTGTATGGCTTTTAAAATATTACCACGCTCATTCATATTGAATACGATCAAATCAATATCATTATCCATACACATACTGATTGCGGTTGAATCCATAACTTGTAATCCTTTATTCAAGACATCCATATAATATAAGGAATTAAATTTTTTGGCATTTGGATTTTTCTTTGGATCACTATCATAGACGCCGTCTACCCCATTTTTTGCCATTAAGATCACATCAGCCCCAATTTCCGATGCTCGTAATGCGGCTGTCGTATCCGTTGAAAAATAAGGAGAACCCGTTCCTGCTCCAAAAATTACGACACGACCTTTTTCCAAATGACGAATCGCACGACGCAAAATGAAAGGTTCTGCCACTTCCTGCATATGGACCGCGGTTTGTACACGCGTATCTACACCTGCATTTTCCAATGCATTTTGTACCGCCAAGGCATTAATGACCGTTCCTAACATACCCATGTAATCACCTTGGGCACGATTCATGCCCATTTGAGCGAGCATCTTTCCGCGTATGAAATTACCACCACCAACAACGATAGCCAATTCCACTCCTTTTTGTTGAATTTCTTTTAATTCTTTGGCCAATCCAGCTAATACTTCTGGATCAAACGCTTGTCCATTCCCAGACAAAGCTTCACCACTTAATTTCAATAAAACCCGTTTATACATACGTTTTTACTCCTTTAAGTCTCTATCTCAAATTATACACTAAGAACAAATAATAAAAAAGAGCTATGAATACACATAGCTCTGAATAAAAGATCTTTATTTCATTTGTGCAGCAACTTCAGCAGCAAAATCTTCTTCTTTCTTTTCGATTCCTTCACCTACTTGATAACGGACAAAAGAAATAACTTCGGCCTTCTCTTCCTTCAAGTATTGAGAAACTGATTTCTTTGAATCCAAGAAGAATTCTTGATCCGCCAAGCATTGATCTTTGAAATGTTTCTTTACCTTACCCTTCAAGATATTTTCCAATACTTTTTCCGGTTTATTGGCCATTTTTGGGTCTTCCTTCATCATTTGCATTTGCAAATCTTTTTCATGATTGAATGCATCTTCTGGAATATCTGCTTCCGTTGCATAAATTGGATTCATAGAAGCCACTTGCATCGCTACGTTTTTCGCAACGGTATCATCGCCACCTTTAGTGACAACCAAACTAGAAATGGTTCCTCCCATATGCATGTATTGACCAAATGTTTCATCGTCTGCTTTTTCTACAATAGCTACACGACGGAAAGAAATTTTTTCACCAATTGTTGCCGTTGCATTGATGATTAGATCATTGATTTTTCCTTCAGATGTTTCCACTTCTAAAGCCGCTTCTGTCGTAGCAGGTTTTGCTTCTAATAATGCTTTTTCGATCACATCTAATAAATGTAAGAATTGCTCATTCTTTGCGACAAAGTCGGTTTCTGAATTCACTTCAAAAATGACACCTGTATTGCCTTGTGTAGCGACACGAGTCAATCCCTCAGCGGCAATACGGCCAGCCTTTTTTTGTGACTTCGCAATACCTTTTTCACGAAGCCAATCAATGGCAGCGGCTACATCACCATTTGTTTCTGTTAATGCTTTTTTACAATCCATCATTCCTGCGCCCGTTTTTTCACGCAGTTCTTTTACTTGAGATGCCTTGATTGCCATATTTATCGATTTCCTTTTCTTATGAATTATTCAGCAGATTCTGCAGGTTTTTGTTCTGGTTTTGCATCTGCATGGTTTGCTTGGGTACCATTTGTACTACGATTGCGGTTGAAACGACGATTACGACGCTCTGCATTTCTTCTACGACGCTCTTCATTTCTTTGACGACGACGACGTTCGTTTTCAGCAATTTGTGCTTCTACATTCTTGATGACATCATCCATCGTTACATCTTCTTCATCATCACCTAAATAAGCCAATTCAAGCAATCCGCCCTTCGCGTCTACGATAGCATCGGCCATTAAAGTCGTGATCAATTCGATCGAACGTTGTGAATCATCATTGGATGCGATTGGATAATCGGCATCATCTGGATCACAGTTTGTATCCAACATAGCGAATACAGGAATGCCTAACTTTTTAGCTTCGGCAATTGCATTGTGCTCTTCTTTTGGATCAACAACAAAGATTGCATCTGGCAATTTCTTCATTTCCTTGACTCCACCTAAAGAGTTTTCCAATTTGGTTTTTTCTTTATGAAGACCAGCTTGTTCTTTTTTCGTATATACTTCAATTTTACCACTGGCTTCCATTTCTTCGATTTCAACCAAACGACGAACACGTTTTTGGATCGTACGGAAGTTTGTCAACATACCACCTAACCAACGTTTGTTGACATAGAAAGAGCCTGAACGCAAAGCTTGTGCTTCGATCGTTTCAGCAGCTGTCTTCTTGGTTCCTACAAATAAAACTTTACCACCACGTTCACTAATGGCTTTCAATTCAGCATACGCAGCTTCAATACCTTCCAACGTTGTGTTCAAATCGATGATATATACACCATTACGACTTGTATAGATGTATGGTTTCATCTTTGGATTCCAACGGCGAGTTTGATGTCCAAAATGTACACCATTCTCTAACAATTTTTTCATTGATACAATTTTTTCTGACATAAATGTCCTTCCTTTCCGTTACTCCTCCACCATTTCAAACGAATGCAACACAAAAAAGTGCACGGGCAAACGAATTCATGATGTGTGTATTTGCATATTCATGCTTTTTAATATTAACACAAAGCAGGAACCTTTTGCAAATTATCCTTTTAATTTCTGATAGATCTTATAGGCATGCTCATGAATCGGCAAAAGGAAAACACCCACCAATTCTTCGACTTGACCAGTAAATCCACGTTTAAAATCATACACGCCATAGCTTGGATCGTCTTTATCGAAGATGCCTGAAATACCATAAAAATCATATCGGTCAATATGATGATCAATTGCATATTGGATCATATACCATTGCAACGCATAGGGTGCATAAAACTTGCGAAAGGCATCATTGGTTGCACTATGCATATATACCACTTCTCCATTGGAAATGATAAAAAAGGTCGTGGCCATATTTAATACTGATCCATATTGTTGCTTTAATTGATCCGCTCGCCCTTGTTTTTTGGCATTAATAGCTAAATTTTCAGTCAATACCTTCGCTCGCTTCACAAATTTTTTTGAATTTGGAATTTGGGCTAACTTCATATCCACATCTGCTTTTTCTGCTTCCAACTGCTTTTGTTCCTGAACCAAATTTGCTTTAAAAGCATCCAGATCTAAATAAGCCAAAAGCAGCTTTCCATGATTGGTTTTGGTAAATTCCTTAATTTGTGAAACATAAAAATTGCGGTCTCGCTCTTCAAACCCACGGCGCAAAGCTGTCTCTTTCATCATATTCAAGAAAATATCAACTTCATCCAAGCCTAATTCACGGACTTGAACGCCTTCTTTTTTGGTTCGATTGATGGACCAACGAGTTTGTTGATGAAAACTTTTTAACATCGTTTGTGCATCTCGATCTTTGAAATACAAAGAAAAGATCCATCGCATCTGACCTGTACCATAGCCACGCGTAAATCCTTGATGGATATAACCCGCCTTTTTCATATTTTCAACCACATAGCTATTATCAAACCCATTTGGTACAAGATTTCCATCAATGTCTCTTTCTTTATACAAAACATTCGGATCTACTTCTAGATATAGGCCTTTTTGTTTTTTTAAATATTTCTTGATTTCGGTCGTAAAGAAAGTCAACACATCCATGCGGTGATAATCCATTAAAAAGCCCCGTTGCGCATAAAAATAACGATATACTTTCATGACAGGAATGGATGTTAATGGCGTAGCTAAAACAATCTTGCCATTTTCCTTTACGCCAACGAATTCGACTTTCCAGCCTTCATCTTCTTTGACATGCATCGATTCTATCGCACTCATAAAATTTCCATATGGATGTTGTTGTTGAAATTGTTGATATTCAGTTTCGGTCAAATGACAAAATTCCATAATGATCCCTCACTCCTATATTTTTTTTACATGCGCCATGGGATGCGCTTGTTGATATGTACTTTTCATTTTAGATATAGATACATGCGTATAAATTTGTGTTGTCGATAAACTGGCATGACCTAAAAGTTCTTGCACAATACGAATATCTGCTCCATTATCCAACAGATGTGTCGCAAAACTATGACGAAACATATGTGGATGTACTTTCATATGCATGCCGATATCATCCGCATGTTTTTGCATCAAATATTGGATGCCTCGTGATGTAAAAGCTTTCCCACGAGCATTCACAAATACATGATCATCCTTGGCAATCGTTTGCCAATAGCGCAACTTATAATCGCATAATGTTTTCTCAAAACCTTGAAAAAAAGGTACGATTCGTTGTTTGTCCCCTTTTCCGGTCAGATGAACAATTCGATCTTCTAGATCGATATCAGCCCAAACCAAATGCGTTAGCTCACTTACTCGTAAACCACATGCATATAACATCGTAAACATGGTTTTATCTCGTAATTGATTCAAATCACTGGTATCATAGGTGTCTAAAAAGTTTTGGATCTCATTCACAAACAAGAATTCCGGTATCTTTTGACGATGTTTGGGAGATTGAATCGATTCTAAAGGTTGAGCCTCTACTCCCATATATTCATTTAAATATCGATAAAACGAACGATAGGTCGATAACTTACGTGCCATGGTAGCTGGCTTGGCATCATGTGTTTGTTGAAATTGCGCAATAAAATTCAATATGGTGATGCGATCCACATCCGCAAAAGAAGTGATGCCTTGACTGGTCAAATAATCTCGAAGTTGTTCTAGATCGTTCCGATAAGCAGCTTGTGTATCTTCGGATCGCGAATGCGCATTATACACATATTTTAGAAATCGGTCGATCCATTCATTCATAGCATTTCCTCGATCTCTTTGATGCGAGCAATAGCTTGCGACGCCATACGCTCTTTGCGCTCTTTCTTTTTACATTTTTCAGTAAAATGGACAATCCCAAAATTCGCATTCATGGGTTGAAAGTGCTTGGAATCACAATGCGTAATATAGTAGGCTTGCGAACCCATGATACACGTATTGCCAAACGCAATGGGTTGTTTTCCTTGGATCAAACGAGCCATGTTGATCCCGGCAATCATACCACTCGCACAACTTTCTACATAGCCTTCAACACCCGTTAATTGACCGGCAAAAAATAAATCATCGCGTTGTTTTGATTGATACGTTTCTCGTAATACTTGTGGACTTGAAAGAAAACTATTTCGATGCATGACACCATATCGCGTGATCTTTAAATGTTCAAGACCAGGAATCAGTGAAAAAACACGGCGTTGTTCAGGCCATGTCAAATGGGTCTGAAAACCAACTATATTATACATCGTAGCTGCTACATTATCTTGACGTAATTGTACAACCGCAACTGGATGCGCATTTTCATCTTTTTCTAATCCCACCGGTTTCAAAGGCCCAAATAATAAAGTCTTTTTACCTCGTTTCGCCATTTCTTCGACTGGCATACAACCTTCAAAGTATGTCTGTTCAAAATCATGAAGTTGGGCACATTGCGCATGAATCAAAGCATCATAAAATGCATCAAATTCAGTTTGATTCATTGGACAATTGATATAACTTGCTTCACCGCGATCATAACGTGATTTATAATACGCTTTGGAAAAATCAATGGAATCTTTTTCAATGATGGGTGCTGCCGCATCATAAAAGTGCAGTGCATCCGTTTGTACAAATGAATGAATCGATGCCGCCAAAGCATCGCTAGTCAATGGACCTGTCGCAATGATAGTGGGTCCATTCGGAATATCGGTAACTTCTTCATGGGTGATGCGAACAAGAGGCGAATGGGTCAGCGTATCGGTGATCATTTTTGAAAATTCTTGGCGATCCACTGCCAACGCACTGCCAGCTGGAACGGCATGGCTATCCGCCGCCTTCATGACGATGGAATCCAACATTCGTAATTCTTCTTTCAAAATGCCGACCGCATTTTGCATCGAATTTGAACGCAATGAATTCGAACAAACCAATTCAGCAAATTGTGCCGTATGAAAAGCAGCCGGCGATTTCACCGGCCGCATTTCAATCAAATGCACAGGAATATTTCGTTTTATCAACTGCCAGACTGCTTCACTTCCAGCTAATCCAGCACCAATCACTGTGACTTCTTGCATATTATCCTTCTTCTTTTTCCATTTCTTTTTTCTTTGTTTTCGGTTCTTTTTTTATATAATGACACTTTGGATAGTTCGAACAACCAATAAAGATCTTACCATAACGAGATCGACGACGCACCAATTCATGACCACATTCTGGACACATTTCACCCGTTGGTTCTGGTTTCGCTTTTTCTTTTAAAGGCACGATGGTCTTACATTTTGGATAATTCGAACAAGCCCAGAATTCACCATAGCGGCCTCGTTTGATGACCATCTTTCCGCCACAATTGGGACAGATTTTTTCTTCGCCTTGCGCTTCTTTAGGAACATCTAATGTTTCGGTATGCTTACATTTTGGAAAATTGATACAAGAAATAAATTTACCATAGCGACCATTGCGATAGACCAATTCACCGCCACAATCGGGACATGTCCGTCCCACTCGCTCCAATTCCTTCTTGGGCATCTTTTCATACGCTTCGTCAACAAGTGGGGCAAAGAAATCATAGAATTTATGCAAATAAGCAATATTATCTTGCTGCCCTTCAGCAATTTCATCCAAAGACTTTTCCATATTGGCGGTATATTCCACATTGATGACACTTGAGAAATATTGTTGAAGTTTTGAATCCGTTAAAACACCTTGTTCGGTTGGCTTGAATACTTTTGTGCGCGATGTTTCAGATGTTTTTTCTAAAGTGACATAACCTCGCTTTTGAATCGTATCAATAATGGTTGCATAGGTACTTGGACGACCAATTGACTTTTCTTCTAGGTCCTTGATCAACTTGGCTTCGGTATATCGAGCAGGTGATTCAGTAAAATGTTGTTTACTATCAATGGCTACGTGCTCTAATACTTCGTTTTCAGCCAATTTCGGCAATAGTTCATTCGTCGATTTTTCATACTTACCATATACTTTCGTATATCCATCAAACGTCATAACTTGTCCACTGGCTTTAAATTGACAGCCATTGTTGTCGATCAATACGGTTGTCACGTCAAATTTAGCATCATGCATCAATGAAGCTAACGTACGAGCATAAATCAATGAATACAAACGAAATTCATCATTATTTAAATAGGTTTTGATGGATTCCGGTGTACGCGTGATATCCGTAGGACGAATGGCTTCATGGGCATCCTGTGCATTTGCACTATTTTTTTGATGTGCTTTCCCCATATATTCTTTTCCAAATGTTTGCTCGATATAGTTTTCTGCATCCTGTACAAAAATTGGTGATAATCGCGTTGAATCCGTACGCATATAGGAAATCAATCCTTCTTGGCCAGATCCAACATCAATTCCTTCGTACAAGCGTTGAGCAACACTCATGGTTTTCCGTGCACCAAAATTTAACTTCGTACTCGCTTCTTGTTGCAGCGTGGATGTTGTGAATGGTAAACGTGCTTTTTTGCTTTTCGAACGCTTGGTCAATTTGGTGACCACATATTCTTCATGGCAACGATCCACCACAGCTTTCGCATCGTCTTCCTTACTTAATTTTGCTTTTTTGCCATCTACTTTATCCAAGACCGCTTCAAATGTCTTTTTTCCCTTGGTTACATTGGCATGTACGGTCCAATATTCTTTGGGTTTAAATGCATTGATTTCATTTTCGCGCTCAACGATCAATCGCAAGGCGACCGATTGAACACGTCCTGCCGATTTGGACTGAATTTTATTTCGTAATAATTTGCTTAATTTAAAACCAATGATACGGTCCAACATACGTCGTGTTTCTTGTGAACGAACCAGATCCATATCGATATGGGTCGGATGTTCTAAAGCATCTAAAACCGCTGGCTTGGTAATTTCGTGAAAAACGATCCGATTGGTCGTATTTACATCCAGATCCAAGACGCGTGCTAAATGCCATGCGATGGCTTCCCCTTCACGGTCGGGGTCGCTTGCCAAATAAACATCTTGCGCATTTTTGACATCGGCTTTTAATTCTTTGACAACATCTTTTTTATCTTTACTAATGGTATAGGTTGGCTCAAAATCATGATCGACATCGATTCCTAATCCTTCTTTTCCACGTGTAGCAAGATCACACACATGTCCCTTACTGGAAACCACTTTATAATCGTTTCCTAAGTATTTTTCAATCGTCTTCGATTTTGAAGGCGACTCGACAATCACTAAATGTTTTTTCATGGTC
This sequence comes from Absicoccus sp., assembly GCF_034090965.1. Lineage (NCBI taxonomy): Bacteria > Bacillati > Bacillota > Erysipelotrichia > Erysipelotrichales > Erysipelotrichaceae > Absicoccus > Absicoccus sp. The sequence continues at coordinate 11,827 of NZ_JAXDRQ010000062.1, forward strand.
CTTCCCCCAATTCAAGTTACATAAAACAATAAAATCACTTTTTTGTCAATCACAATATCGTATCCAAAGCCGATGGATCGGGTATGATCATGGCTCCCGCTTCAATTAAATGATTGCATCCTGGATAGGTTTCATTTTCAAAAGCAGTCGGCAAACAAAACACTGGAACCCCTAATGTGTTGCATTCATTGACAGTCAGCATAGTGCCGCTTTTATGGGTAGCCTCAATGACGATCAAAGCATCAATGCTACCAGCAATCAACCGATTCCTCCAAGGAAAATGCGAACGATAAGGTGGCGTATCCAAAGGATATTCGCTCATGATCAATTGATGCAACGACATCGATGCATATAAGTCGGCATTTTCTTTTGGATAGATGCGATCGATCCCACACCCAATAAAACCAATTGTATGTTTCGCAAAACGATGAGCCTGGCCATCAATTCCTTTGGCTAAACCGCTCACGATACAGTAGCGATTGCGTAGATGCTTCACAACTGTTTCCGTATTGATCAATGCCTGCTTAGAACATTGACGAGCACCTACGATTCCAATGGTTGGTTGATCCAACAACTCTAATTTTCCTTTATAAAATAAGATCCAAGGCGGATAACGTAAGCGACGAAAACAAATAGGATACGCATCATCCATGATCGTGACATAGTTTGTGGTACACGTGACCGGCTGATAGGGTTGGTTGTTTTTAATGGCTTGACCAATGGCGCTCCATTGCCCATGGTATTGGATCGCATAGGATAAAATGGCTTTTGATAATGTATTTTTCATATGTTCCTATACGAAAAAAAGACGCTAAGCGTCTAAAATAATTTGATTTCCAATGCTTCTTTGACGGGCCCATAGCTTTTTCGATGACAAGGTAAGACACCATATCTTTCCAGGGCAGCTTTATGAGCTTTGGTTGGATATCCTTTATGTTTCGCAAATCCATATTGTGGATAGAGGGCATCCAAATGCTGCATATAATGATCTCTCGATACTTTCGAAAGAATACTGGCAGCCGCAATAGAAATTGATTTATGATCACCTTTTATAATGGAATATACATTTTTATCCACACCTGGCAATTTCATGGCATCCGTTAAAACAATCGATACCGGGGCTGCCATCGCAATTTCAATCATCGCATCTTGGCATGCTTTATATATATTTTTTCGATCAATGGTTGGCTCATCCACAAAACATATGTCATACCAAAGTGCATCTTTTTTGATCAAAGAAAATAAAGTTTCACGTTTTTTTTCAGTCAATTTCTTGGAGTCATCCAATTCTTTATTTTCATATCCATAAGGAAATACCACTCCACTCACGACCAAAGGTCCAGCCATGGGTCCTCTTCCAGCTTCATCAATACCCACGAGAATCTGGTCATGATTCCATTCCAATGGATGCTCAATCATTTGGAAACTCCCAAGTGATCCGTCCACATTTATTGTCGCGTATATCTTTCACAAAACTTTTCATCAATCGCTCTTCATCGATTGCTTTTCCTTGAAACATACCGCGTTTTCGACCAATTTCTAAAAGTGTTTCATACGGTGTAGATTGAATTTCAATCTGATAATACTGGGTAAGTGCATCGGGACAATTCTTTATCATCCAATCACAAGCAAACAAAGCCAGGTCTTCCATCGCGACAACTTCATCGCGTACCGCTCCCAACAAAGCTAATTTTAAGCCGATTTCTTCATCATCAAATTTTGGCCATAAAACCCCTGGTGTATCTAATAATTCAATATCCGCATTAAAACGAATCCATTGTAACGATTTTGTGACTCCGGGACGATTGGCTGTTTGTGCTGCTTTCTTATGGGCTACAGTATTAATAAAAGTACTCTTTCCTACATTTGGGATACCACAAACCATAGCTCGCAAAGGACGAGGACGGATACCTCTACGCTTTTGTTTCTCGATCAAAGGTTGACAAAGTATTTTTCCCGCATGGGAAATCTGCGCTTTAAAATTTTGATGGAGCAAATCCAATGCCAAGACCTTCACGCGATGATTTTCGAGTTGATGGACCCATTGTTGGGTCATTTCCGGATTGGCTTTATCAATTTTTGATAAAACGATCAAATGAGGCTTATTTTTGATCATTTGTTCAAGCATGGGATTTTTGGACGAAATAGGAATTCGTGCATCACGAATTTCAATCACAAAATCGACCAATTTCAAATATTGTTCCATCTCTCGCTTGGCTTTGGTCATATGACCAGGAAACCACTGAATCTTAGGCATTATTTACCTCCAATGGCATTTAAAGGCCAGATTACAAAAATACCATCACCAAAAATTTGCGATTTTTTGATTGGACCGACATCTTTATATCGAGAGTCCTTCGAATACGGACGGTTATCTCCCATCACAAAATATTGATCCTTACCTAGTTTTACAGCCGAAAAATCCATATTGAAATAACCATATTCATCAATCATTTTTTGACGATATGAAGAAGAAATATAGCTGGATTCATCCAGTGCTTTGCCATCAATGTAGATGATTTCATCTTTACATTCGATCGTTTCTCCGGGCAAACCAATAATGCGTTTGACCCATTTTTCATTTTGTTGCGTATCTTCATTGTACATATCCACAACAACAATATCTCCACGAGTTGGTTGCCGAAAAGCAAGATTAATGATATTGGTGAATCCATATTCCCCATTTTGTAAGGTTGGTACCATACTACGTCCCGATACATTCACAGGATATGCGATGAAATGCATGAATAAAAGAATGACCAGAGCACTGATCGCAAATACTTTGATAAAATCAAGAATATCTTCGCTCAGTGTTCGTTCATCATCTCGATCATATTCGATCTTTTTTTTCTTATTGATCTTTTTCACTGGGAAAACCTCCTATCGTCTTAATAAAAAAGCCGTCGAAACGGCTTCAGTTTATCGTATTTCTTTTAAACGAGCAGATTTTCCAGAACGTCCTCTTAAATAACCTAGCTTGTTACGACGAACCTTACCATTTCGTACGACTTCAATCTTTGCGATAATTGGTGAATGCAATGGGAACTTACGTTCAACACCAATTCCACTTGACATTTTACGTACGGTAAAAGTTTCAGAGATTCCTCCACCACTACGTTCGATGACTACACCTTCGAATACCTGGATACGAGATTTGCCACCTTCTTCGATCTTAACGTGTACACGTACTGTACTTCCTGAACGGAAGGCAGGAATATCACTTTTTAATTGTGATTTTGTGATTTCATTCACTAAATTTAGATTCATTTCTATGTCCTCCTTTTTCGTTTTCGATGATCTTGTTCATTCACAAAACTGCCAGCGGAACACATCGGCATAAATGCTTAACTATATTATCTTATTTTTCCTTACTTTTCAAGATAGAATCGACAATTTCTTGATCTTCTATGCTTAATTTTTGCTGTTTTAATAAATCCGGACGATGAAGAGCGGTATTTTTTAATGCTTGTTTGTGACGCCAGTTGGCTATATTGGCATGATGCCCACTTAATAATACATCGGGTACCTTTTTGCCATCATAAATTTCAGGACGCGTGTATTGGGGATATTCCAATAACCCATGACTAAACGAATCATCGCTGCTGGAATCTTTCTTAATCACCCCATCCACCATGCGCACGATTGCATCACACATCACTTGGCAGGCTGGTTCTCCTCCTGTCAATACAAAATCACCCAGTGATACTTGCATATCGACATAATCGCGGATTCTTTCATCAAATCCTTCATAATGCCCGCAAATAAAAATGAGATGAGACTTTTTTGATAAATCGATTGCCATGGATTGATTGAAGGTCTTTCCTTGCGGGCTTAGTAAAATAACGGTACTTTCTGGTGTGCGAATGGAGGCCAATGCATCGAGAATGGGTTGACACATCAAAACCATACCGGCCCCACCCCCATAGGGCGTATCATCTACATGACCATGTTTTTCATGTGTAAAGGAACGAAAGTCAATGGTTTCAAAGGAAAATAAGCCTTTTTCATAGGCTCTTTTGATGATGCTCGTGGATAAAAATGCATCAAAGTAAGAAGGAAAGAGCGTCAAAATCGAAATCTTCATCGTAAGCCTGCCATTTCTTGGATGATGATCTTTTTTTCATCAACATCCACTAATTGAATAAACGTAGGTACATAAGGGCACAAGAAATTTTCTTCCTTTGTGCCAATTCGTAACACTAGGTTCGCACCTGTTTCTAAGATTTCCAAGACTTTGCCTAATCTTTCGCCTTGTGCATTGTAAACATCACAATCCATCAATTCATAGAAATAATAGTGTCCTTCTGGTAAGGGAGGTAGATCTGAAATGGGAATAAATAGATCTTTGGTTTTTAATGCTTCTGCTTGCTCGATGGTCGTGATGCCTTCGAATTTTACATAACCAAATCCCTTTTGCATACGAAACGATTGAACAACCATCTTCGTTTGATCTGCTAAGTACAATTCTCGACCCGTTTGAAAACGATCATCTACATCATCCGTGATCAAATAAAGCTTACATTCTCCTTTTAGACCGTGTGTATTGATTATTTTAGCAACCTTTACCATAAAATACCTCCTAAAAAAACAAGGATGTGAAAAGTCACATCCTAATACGATTCGAATTTCACAGAAATTCTTTTGTGTTCATCGCGTGCAGCAATCGACATCATTTGACGAAGACTGGTAGCCATGGAACCATGACGCCCAATCAAACGAGCAACATCTTCATTGTTTGCATACACATACAATAAGATCTCATTTTCATTGGTTGATGTCATTGTTTTTACAGATAAACTGTTCTTATCCTCTACCAATGGCGCACACAGATCATAAAGCGTTTTTTCTAGATCGACCATAGTTATTTAGCCAATTTAGACTCATGGAATTTTTTCATAAGTCCTTGTTTAGATAAGATCGAACGAACTGTATCTGATGGTTGTGCACCATTTTGTAACCACTTCATTACTTTTTCTTCATCTAAAGAGACTTGTGCCTCATCGTTCAATGGATTATATGTACCTACTTGTTCAATGATACGTCCATCACGAGGACTACGAGAATCCGCTGCTACGATACGATAGAAAGGATGACCCTTTTTACCCATTCTTTTTAAACGTAATTTTACCATACGATATACCTTCCTTTTCTTGATTGCTTCCCTACTATACCAAACCGATAAAATGGTGTCAAGTATTTTTACTTGACACCTATCTATTTATTTTCTTTTCTTTTTTCTTTTCTTTTTCATTTTTTTACTACCAGCATGTTTGGAACCACCTGGCAAGCCACCGCCTCGCTGCATATTTTGTAGCGCAGACATATTTGGCATACGACCACTCGACATCATTCGGGTCATCGATTGCATCTGTTCCAATTGTTTGATCAATTTATTGACATCAGCAACTTTGACACCCGAACCCTTTGCGATTCGATTTTTGCGGCTCGCCTTTAAAACTTCAGGATGGTCTCTTTCATACGGTGTCATCGACTGAATGATGGCTTCGGATCGTTTCATTTCACTATCGACTACGTCCGTATCCATATTTCGAGCCAATTTATTCAGGCCTGGAACCATCTTCATCATATTTTGGATGGAACCCATTTTCTTGACTTGTCCAAATTGGTCCAGCATGTCATTAAAGGTAAAAATGCCCTCTTGCATACGTTTCGCAGTTTTTTCTTGAACTTCCATATCGAGTCGTTCTTGTGCTTGCTCGACCAACGTCATGACGTCACCCATACCTAAGATACGATCGGCCATTCGATCCGGATGGAAGGCTTCCAAATCATCTACTTTTTCACCATTGGATACAAATAATACCGGTACTTGCGTAATGCTGCGGACCGACAACAAGCCACCACCACGTGCATCACCATCTAATTTTGTCACAACTAGGCCAGTAATAGACAATTGCTCATTAAAATCCTTTGCTACGGTCACAATGTCTTGACCGGTCATCGCATCGACGGTCAATAAGATCTCGTCGGGTTGGACAAGAGCTTTCATATCAGACAATTCTTGCATCAATGCTTCATCGATATGTAAACGACCAGCGGTATCAAAAATCACCAAATCTTTTTGACGATCATTCGCATAATCCAATGCTTGTCGAGCAGTCTGGACCGCATTGACATTTGCCCCCAAGGAAAAGACTTCCACATCGATTTCTTTCCCCAATGTTTGTAACTGTTCAATAGCGGCTGGCCGCACCACATCACAAGCAACCAATAAAACCCGTTTTTTTAATTTTTCCTTACAATATTTCGCAATTTTTGCGGATGCAGTCGTTTTACCTGTACCTTGTAGACCCACCATCATGATGGTTGTCATGCCTTGCTTCTTGAAATGAATCTGTGCATCTTCTTCGCCCAATAGGGTCTGGACCTCATCATGAACAATCTTAACGACCATTTGTGAAGGATTTAAAGATTCCATGACCTCTTGGCCTAATGCTTTTTCTTTGACATCCGCCACAAAATTTTTTACTACATCATAATTGACATCCGCTTCCAGAAGGCTCATACGCACTTCTTTCAGCATGTCATTCATATTCTTTTCGGTCAGCTTACCCTGTCCAGATATTTTTCGCATCGCCTTGGAAAGACGATCACTCAATGATTCAAATGCCATGTTTTTTCTCCTCAATTATTCCTTGTCTATTCTATCATACTCCATACTAATGACCAAAATCTTCCTGTGTAAGGGTAGAATAGCCCAATCGCCATAACACGAAACGACGCCATGCCAAATAAGCGACATGATAGATGGAATGGATCTGTTCCCAATCAATAGTTGCTGGTACATATTTTGCATGATTCTTTTGTCGAAGCATGGTATATAAGATCATCATATCCGCATTAAAATATAGTTGATCAAAATGAAATGTTTCTTTTGGATAGACTTTCTTTAAATAAGTATCCTGATATTCAATTGAATCTCGCATTTGATAGATCATTTCTACATTCATTCGATTGGTCAAAGAACCTGCATGTTGTACATAATGATAGTATCGTGAAGACACATTACCAATTTTTTTGGCTTTGATCATGGTTTTAAAAATGGTATACGCATCTTCAAAACGAGATCTATTTTCAGGAAATGTGATTCCCTCAAATAATTTTTTCTTATATAACTTCGCCCATGGATAATTATTGATACCTGTTCCTCTTGCCAAAGAATGCAATGCTTCAATCGATGTCATTGTCCCCGTTTTACAACCCCTTCGATAGAAACATCCAAAGGAACAATCAATCACATAACCACATGTCACTAAATCACAATGATTCTCTTCCATATAACGAACCATGACTTCAATTGTTTCAAGATCCATGTGATCATCACTATCGACAAACATCACATAGGTTCCCGATGCCAACTGTAACCCTCGATTTCGAGCTGTAGAGACACCTGCATTTGGATATGTAAAAAGATGTACGTTGGAATATTCTTGTACATATTCTTTGGCAACATCGCAAGAATGATCTTGCGAGCCATCATCGATCAATAATATTTCAATCTCTTTGTAGGTTTGATTCACTAGCGAATGTAAACATTTTTTAATATAGGCTTCCGCATTATATATAGGTACAATAATACTGACTAGAGACATTCGGTCCTCCTCTAAGAATGGCTACGATTTTTTTGGATGTCTTCCAATAATTCATAAAAAATATCAAGATCTTCCGTATCTGGATTCTCATTGGCATAATCCATAAAATGAGCCAAAAAATCTGTAGCTTCGCCTTCTTTATGTAGCAGGCCCATGGATACAAAGGCCATGTAAGCAACCAATCCATTGGGCATGGCCATTTGATAATGTTGAAAAACTTGATCAAATTGGCACAAATAAAATTCAAAAACAACACGTAATTTATAATAGTCCTCAAAACTTTCTGGATCCATGGTCTGTAAATACTTGAATCCCTCTTCATATTTATGGGTGCGTAAATAATAACGCATCACCAAACGATAATATTCTTGTTCTTGTCGGATATCGTGAAAAAAAGGCTTTTGATCTATGAACCATTCCGATAATTCCATATCTTGCATAACTTGCGCAAAGTGAAATATATATAAGAAGATGTCCATATCCTTTTTGGCATCTTGTAAATGCATCAGAATATACTTTTTATAATTTCGATTTTGCGTTCTTTGATAAGCAGATAAATGAAATTGAATGGACTGCAACATCGATAATGAATCATCATCTGGCATATGGATCAATGTATCATAGAGTTGGTTTGCTTGATCATACGCTTTATTGCGATCATATAAACTAGCTAATTCATCCAAATGACGAAGATTGGGTACTTCTTTATACAACGCTTCCGCAATAGCAATGGCTTGTGAAACATCATCTTTGGAAATATGATATTGAATCAGATATTCTTTCTGTCTACATGGATCATGGATTTGTTGAATGAATTCAAATGCAAGATCCAACTTTTTCAGCCACAAAAATTCTTCACATACATCATAGATTCCTTTTGGTTCCAGTTGTATATAACGTTTTAAATATTCTTTACATAAATGCTCACGATTCTCTAATCCATAGGCAATGCCACAATAATATAAGGCTTTCTTATTTTGTGATTGATCCAATAAAACATCTTCGAAATAGGAGATGGCTTGAGGATATTGTTGTAGTTTCATAGCACATAATCCCAACATGTATCGGATATGTAATGCCGAAGGATCATCGGCATTGATATCACATTGTTGATAAATCATTTGTGCTTTCTTAAATTGATTTTTACCAAAATATCCATCCGCTAAACGTTCTTTGATCAAGGAATTATGCATATGATGCCCTAAGGCTTCTTCCATGATCTGAATCACGGTTTCATAGTCTTCGATTTGGATCAATAAATCGGAATAAGATAAATAGTAGAAAACATCCTTTCCAAATTCTCTTTTATATATTTCCAAATAGTCGAATGCGAGATCTTTTTGATCACGGATAATGAATTGGGAAATTTGATTCTGTAAATCGGTTTTATTCATATGTATTATGATACTCAAAAAAAAGAAGAGAGTAAACATAAAAAAAGACCCGGCAGCGTGCTAGGTTCGCAGGGGCAGGCCCAACTATCTTCGCCGCGGGAGTGCTTAACTTCTGTGTTCGGGATGTCAACAGGTGTATCCACTCCGCTATCGCTACCGGATCGTGAGAGATGAT